>JANXPQ010000133.1 GCA_025357235.1 Betaproteobacteria bacterium | reverse complement strand
CAAGTGACTGATTCATCCCTTCTCACGCCGTAGCGCTGCGAAGCTGCGCGGCTCCCACTCCCGCTGAGCAACCAACAGGCACGCACCACCGCGCTGCTCAAACGGCGACGACATGCTCTCGCGATGCAATTCTGAAAATTCCTCTCGGAGCTTCGCCAACTGAGTCTGAAGTCGCATCGTGGCAGCGGGTGTCAACATCCCAAAGAGGAAGAATAATTTCTCCCGCTCGCCGGCAAAGTCGCTCGCGAGAAATTCGTGCTTCTCTTGCTTGCGGAAGAAGCTCTGAATAGGACCGTGCGGTAGCCAGTCGAAATCGCGCGCAACGTTCAGACGAACGCGATCGCCCGGAAGCAGCGTAATGAAGCCCAGGCGATCCAGCTTCAGAAGGTGTTTGATGCATTCCGCCTTGGTGAACTTGTAGGTGGCGGTAATTTGCGCAGGCGTCCAGCCGTTCAGAGCGCAGGCGGCAATGAGCAGCAGTGCCGGCTCGGCGGTGATCTCCTTCTCCTGTGCTTCGGTAAGCGTGCGAATACTGGGAACTGCGTGGCTTGCCTGCTCCGCGATTTCCGCGAGGGTCATGTCGAGAAGCGAGGCGAACTGCACGAGCCGGTCCAGCGTGAACGTGCCCTTCGAAAACATCCGCTTCACGCTCGTCTCCGACAGCCCGATCGATTTTCCGATCATGCGATAGGTATAGCCCTTCCTTTTCAGGAGTTGCTTGAAAACGGCGATGAGACGCTGGGCCTCGGTCATTGGTGCAGAGTACCATAAAACGGTGCTTTAGTGATAAAAACTCGGCACTTAACAGACATTGGTTCACATTTCGACCCTATTCGCCCCACGATACGCCCATCGTTACTTTGGGGGCGTGTACCGAATGAAGCGCTGGATTCCTACAAGTGTGTTGCTGTTGATCGCTTCCGGAATGCTCCTTTACGGGCCCATCGCCCAGTTCGACCACTATCACGAATTCGCTGACCACCGCGCGCTCTTGAGGCTGCCGAACGCGGCCGATGTGCTCTCTAACATCGGGTTCGCGGTCGTTGGGTTATGGGGCCTCTGGGCACTGCGCAATCAAGGCAAAGACGAGCGCCTCGATGCGGCGCGGGCCGGCTACTGCGCCTTCCTCGCCGCGCTCATATTGACGGCGATCGGCTCGGCCTTCTATCACCTTGCGCCGAACAACGACCATCTTCTCTGGGATCGCCTGCCCATCGCACTGGCCTGTGCCGGGCTTCTTGCGGCAGTGCACGCCGAGACACACGATTCACAATCGCGCCGCGTTCTGCCCGCTCTGACCATCGCGGGCGTCGTAAGCGTGCTCTGGTGGTCCATTACGCAATCCATCGGTGCCGGAGATCTGCGTCCCTATCTTCTGATGCAGGGCGCGCCGCTCGTTCTCATTCCGCTATGGCATTGGCTCAACGAGTCGCCGCGTACGGATCGCCTGGCATTCGGCGTCGCCATTCTCCTGTACGTGCTCGCCAAATTCTTCGAATTGAACGACCGCTCGGTGTTCGAGACGCTGGGATTCATAAGCGGTCACACAATAAAGCACCTCTTGTCGGTTGCTGCTGCAGCAGTGATTGCGACGCATATCGTGCGGAGCTTTCGCCGTGCCGCGCGCCCTATCCCGCCACATCGAATCTGCATTCCCCGCGGGATCCGCTGGAAACCGGACACTATCGCCCAACAGAAACGAATCGACTAGTCACAGGAGACGCTCATGCTTTGGACCATCATTGCTGTCGGTATTGGCTGCATGCTGCTGGAACGAGTCATCCCCGGCTGGCACCTTCCCACGGTTCGCACATGGCCGCTGCGGGTGGTTGCAGTAAACGTCGTTCAGCTCGGGGTCGTGATGTTGGCCGGTCTGACTTGGGAGAAATGGTTCTCGTCGTGGTCGGCGTTTCACTTGTCCGATCACCTCTCGCCCGTGGTCGGCGGCGTCTTCGCTTACTTCGTCGCGACCTTCGTCTTTTACTGGTGGCACCGTTGGCGTCATGAGTCCGATGTTCTGTGGCGACTCTTCCACCAGATTCACCACAGCCCTCAGCGTATCGAACTCATCACATCGTTCTACAAACATCCCGTGGAGATGGTGGTGAACTCGCTGATCGGCAGCGCCCTGGTCTATACGTTGCTCGGTCTCTCCCTCGAAGCCGGCGCTGCTTACACTGCGTGCACGGCATTAGGAGAATTTTTCTATCACACCAACGTGCGCACGCCGCGGTGGATCGGCCACTTCTTCCAGCGGCCCGAGATGCACCGCATCCACCACCAGTACGGCCGCCACAAGAACAACTACGGCGATATCGTATGGTGGGACATGCTTTTCGGCACCTACGAGAACCCGGAGCTCTTTACGGGAACCTGCGGATTCGATGCGGAGAGGGAGGAGATGCTGGGAGAGATGATTCTTTACGCCGACGTACACAGCGACTGATCATATCTCGTAGGGCGCTTTCCTATTCGACTGGCCTGTTCCGCAGCAAGGATCCTTATGACCGGAATAGCCATACTCTTCCATTTCCTTTCACGGATCTTGATCATCCTCGAGAAACTGGCGCGGCAATACGAATGGCTACCGCCAATAAACTCAGTCCAGTAGGCGCCCGGCACAGCATGGATGTGGAATGCTTTACATAGTATGTGGGACATATTCGAGATAGGTTTCTGGTCTATCAATGCGCCAGCTTGTACTGTTATTTAAGGCAATCGATCCGCAATCGTCGAGCAATCCAGGTCTGGAACGGCAAAGTGTCCTGAACTGTCCGGCCCCCCGCGCTTTTTTCCTCTTGTCAGGTCGAACGAACAGCGATAGGTTGTCCGAATGCCGCGTTGCGCTGCCAACACAAGAACC
>JANXPQ010000077.1 GCA_025357235.1 Betaproteobacteria bacterium | reverse complement strand
GGATTGCGAAAACGCCCACCGGGCCAGGCGGACCTTTCCCGAAAGACGTGCCACAGCAACAGGTGGTGATCGAGAGCGTAAAACTGGTGGAGGCAAAGTGAGCAAAGTCAAATTGCAGACCTCGATGGGCGACATCGTCGTCGAGCTCGAGACCGAAAAAGCGCCGGTGAGCGCGGAGAATTTTCTGCAGTACGTGCGCGATGGTTTTTACGACAATACCGTCTTCCATCGGGTAATCAACGGATTCATGGTTCAGGGCGGCGGATTCGAGCCGGGCATGAAGCAGAAACCGGTACACGCGCCCATCGAGAACGAGGCGGGCAACGGGCTGAAGAATGATGCTTATACCGTGGCGATGGCGCGCACGTCGGATCCGCACTCGGCAACCGCGCAATTCTTCTTCAACGTCGTGAACAACAACTTCCTGAATTTCCGCGCCGCCAGTGCCGACGGCTTCGGTTACTGTGTTTTCGGGAAAGTCGTGGAAGGGCGCGACGTGGTCGACAAGATCAAGGCGGTCCCGACCGGCAGCCGCGGCTTCCACCAGGACGTGCCGGCCGAAGATGTCGTCGTCAAGAAAGCAGAGATCGTTTGAGTGACTGGTGACTGGTGACTGGTGACTGGTGACTGGTGACTGGTGACTGGTGACTGGTGACTGGTGACTGGTGACTGGTGACTGGTGACTGGTGACTGGTGACTGGTGACTGCAAGAAAAATCTCTAGCTCGGTTTAATGCAAGTCCGTTCTTTGATGCCCCACACCTTATTCATCTCAGACCTGCATCTGTCGCCGGACACGCCTGCGTCGACTGAGACGCTGCTGCGTTTCTTGCGCGAAACCGCTCCGTCGGCCGATGCGCTCTACGTGCTCGGGGACCTGTTCGAATACTGGATAGGCGATGAAGGCCTGGCGCAGCCGTTTGCGAAGGAGGTCGCACAGGCATTCCACGCACTGGCGGGCGGCGGTGTGCCTGTGTACTTCATGCACGGCAACCGGGATTTCCTGCTGGGCGAACGTTTCGCGATTGCGAGCGGCATGAAACTGCTGGCTGATCCGACCGTGGTCGACTTGTACGGCACGCCCACGTTGCTGATGCATGGCGATACTTTGTGCAGCGGCGACGTCGAATACCAGAAATTCCGCGCGATGGTGCGCAATCCCGCCTGGCAGCAAGCGTTCCTTGGCAAACCGCTGGATGAGCGCGTGCGCATGGCCAGGGAAGTGCGGGGCAAGAGCGAGCAGGCCAAGCAGGTCAAGGATATGACCATCATGGATGTGGCGCCGGCTACCGTGGACGACGCGTTCCGCGCTCACGGCTACAAGCGGCTGATTCATGGCCACACGCACCGACCGGCACGGCATGCGCACAAAGTGGACGGTCGCGAGTGCGAGCGCTGGGTACTGGCCGACTGGTACGACCACGGTTCCTATCTGCTGTGCGATGCCGGCGGCTGCCGGGCACAGCCGCTGGGCTGACCGGGCCGTTCGATCAAGACAGCGTCAGAGCTTCGACAGTCCGCGCGCCAGGTCGGCCTTGATGTCGCTTGCCGCCTCCAGCCCGGCCGCCACACGCAGCAAACCTTCTCCGAGTCCGGCCGCTTCACGCACTTGCGCGGACAACCGCCCGTGCGTGGTGCTGGCCGGATGCGTGATCGTGGTCTTGGCGTCGCCGAGATTGGCCGTGATGGAAATCAACTGGGTAGCATCGACCACTTTCCATGCCGCCTCGCGACCCCCCTTTACGTCGAAGGACACGATGCCTCCGCCGGTCTTCTGCTGACGCTTTGCCAGTTCATGCTGAGGATGCGATGCCAGCCCGGGATAGTAGACGCGCTCCACCTGCGGATGGTCTTCCAGCCAGCGCGCCAATTCAAGCGCCGTTTCCGAGTGAGCGCGCATGCGCAGCCCGAGCGTTTCCAGTCCCTTCAGAATCACCCATGCATTGAACGGCGACAACGTCGGGCCGCCGCTGCGCAGGAAACCGTTCAGGCCTTCGAAGATGACATCCCGGCGACCGAGCACTGCGCCGCCCAGAACTCTGCCCTGCCCGTCGAGATATTTGGTCGCCGAATGAATGACGATGTCGGCACCCAGATCGAGCGGACGCTGCAGCATCGGAGTACAGAAGCAATTGTCTACGGTCAGCAATGCGCCGTGATCATGGGCCACTGTCGCGAGCGCGGCGACATCGGAGATTTCGGTGAGCGGATTGGAAGGCGTTTCCAGGAACAACATCCGCGTGTTCGGTTTGATCGCCTGCTCCCACGCCTTCACATCGGTCGCCGAAACGAAGGTGGTTTCCACACCGAAACGCTTCAGGATGTTGTTGAACAACTGCACGGTTGCGCCGAAGATGCTTTGCGACGCTACGATGTGCTCGCCACCCTTCATCAACCCCATTACACAGGCCAGGATTGCCGACATGCCGGAGGCCGTGGCGATGCAGCACTCCGCGCCTTCCAGTGCGGCCAGCCGCTCCTGAAAGGCAGCGACCGTGGGATTGGTGTAGCGCGAATACACCATGCCCGGGTCTTCGCCGGAAAACCGCTCTGCCGCCTCGGCCGCATTCTTGAACACGAAGCTCGACGTCAGATACAGTGCCTCGGAATGCTCGTTGAACTGACTGCGATGAATCCCCGCGCGCACCGCCAGCGTCTCGAGTTCCAGTTCATCCCACCTCATCGCCCCATCCTCGTGTGCCGTTGGTTTCGTCATGACAAATAAAAAACCCGCTCGAGCTTTCGCCAAGCGGGTCCGGAATTCGACGCGCGCTTTAGCAGTATTTATTACGCGCCCGCAAGCTGTCGTCAAATCGGCGCGAAGACCACACGCTACTCCGGGCACCCGAGGCTGTCAATTGCGGGTGCCGGTCCTGCAGGAAGCTCTATTCGGCAGTGGCCAGATTCAGATCCAGCTGGGTGATGTTGGCTTCGCCTTTGGATAACTCGTCGTCGTTGCGCTGCGCCTCGACGCCCGCCAGGTACTCTGCGGTGATGTCGCCTGTGACATAAACACCGTTGAAACACGAGGTCTCGAATTGCGAAATGTCCGGATTCACCGAACTTACGTCATCAACCAGCGCATCGAGGTCCTGGTAAATCAACTTGTCGGCACCGATCTCGCGCGCAATCTCGTCGTCGCTGCGGCCGGTGGCGATGAGTTCGCGGGAAGTCGGCATGTCGATGCCGTACACATTGGGAAAGCGCACCGGTGGGGCGGCCGAAGCAAAATAAACCTTGAGTGCGCCAGCGTCGCGCGCCATCTGCACGATCTCGCGGCTAGTCGTCCCGCGCACAATCGAGTCGTCCACCAGCAGGACATTCCTGCCTTTGAATTCCATGGCGATCGCATTGAGTTTCTGTCTTACCGATTTCCTGCGCACTTCATGGCCCGGCATGATGAAGGTGCGCCCGATGTAGCGGTTCTTGATGAAGCCTTCCCGATAAGGCAGCCCGAGCGTTTCAGCCAGTTCCATCGCCGAAGGGCGGCTGGAATCGGGGATCGGGATGACGACGTCGATTTTGAGGTCGCGATGGTCACGCCTGATCTTGTCCGCCAGACTTCTGCCCATGCGCATGCGGGTCTCGTAGACTGAAATGCCGTCGATGACCGAATCGGGCCGCGCCAGATAGACGAACTCGAAAATGCACGGATTGTGCTGCGGATTGGCCGCGCATTGGCGGCTGTAGAAATTGCTGTCCTGGTCGATGAATATCGCCTCGCCCGGCTCGACGTCGCGCACCAGATCGAAACCGAGCGTGTCGAGCGCAACGCTCTCCGAGGCCACCAGATATTCGGCGCCTTTTTCGGTCTTTATCTCACCCACGACGAGCGGGCGGATGCCATGGGGATCGCGGAAGGCAAGCAGGCCATAACCGGCGATCATCGCCACCACCGCATAGGCGCCGCGACAGCGGCGATGCACGCCGGCAACGGCGCGGAAGATGGCCGGGGGGTCGAGCTGATACCCGGTGGCAGCCTCCTGCAGTTCGTGCGCCAGCACGTTGAGCAGCACTTCTGAATCGGAATTGGTATTGACGTGGCGCTGATCCTGCAGGAAAAGGTCGCGCTTCAACTGCTCTGCGTTGGTGAGGTTGCCGTTGTGGCCGAGCACGATGCCGAACGGCGAATTGACGTACAGCGGCTGGGCTTCGGCAAAGGAAGAAGCCGATCCCGCAGTCGGATAGCGGCAGTGGGCAATGCCCATGTTGCCGACCAGATGGCGCATGTCGCGGGTGCGGAAGACGTCGCGCACCAGACCGCCGCCCTTATGCATCTGGAATTTGCTGCCATCTGCGGTGACGATACCCGCCGCATCCTGGCCGCGGTGCTGCAGGACCAGCAGCCCGTCATAGAGCAGCTGATTGACCGGTGACTTGGCTACTACGCCGAGGATTCCACACATGGCTCAGATCTCCACGCCCAGTTACACCGGCCCGGCAGCCGGCATTTTGCAGGCGAAAGTATAAGTCATTCGAAGCTCACCCGCCGGCCAATGTCCTCGGGAAGCCACGGCTTGGCCCATAAAGCCATTGTTTGCAGCGGCTTTGAGAACAGCGCTTTTCGCCAGTAAGGCTCGCGCGGCTCGGAGGTCATGCCGCCGATCAGCACCAGGATTACGACGATCAACAAGCCGCGCAGCAGGCCGAACACAGCGCCCAGCATCCGATCCGAGGTAGTCAGGCCTGCTGCCTTGACCAGACGCACGATTAACATGGATAAAAGGCTGAACAACAGTACGCTCGCCAACATGACAGCGACGAAACCAATTGCGATTCGCAATCCCTGATGGCTCCAGGACGCGGGCAGCCAGCCCGCGACTACGCCCGCAAACAACTTCGCCAGCCAGAACGCCGCAATCCACGACAACAGTGACAGCACTTCGCGCACCAGGCCGCGCCAGATTCCGAACCCCACGGAGATTGCAATCACCACGACCGTGATGAGATCGAATACCGTCATCGGCGGGTCTGTTTCCCCGCATGAATCTGCCAGATTGGGATCGACGGCGGGAATTTCAAGAACAGGCTCGGCATCGATCGGTTACCGGAGCGTCAGTCCCGTCGGACGACGGACGCTTCGCCGATGATGAGTTTCATCGACTTCAGGCGATCGCGCGCCTTCTCGGCGGCCTCGCGTGACGCATAGGGGCCGACGCGCACGCGCGTACGGTCTCCCCCTGCATTCTTGACCATCTCGGTATAGGCCTTGAACTTGTTGTCCTGCAGTTTCTTCTGCAACGCCTTGGCATTGGTTGCGTTGGAGAACGCCCCGAGCTGCACGACGAAGCTTTCGTCGTCGGCGTGGCTGGCTGGGGCCGGCTTGATCTCGTGCTTCTGCACGGGTTTTGCCACCTGCTTGGCTTCGGGTTTGGCTTCGACCCTGGGTACCTCGCTCTTCGGCGGCTCGGGTTTGGGCTCGACAGCGGGCGCGGATTGGGGTGGAACCGCAGGCGCAGCCTCGGGCATACCGGTGACATGCGGCGTTGCAGGCACGGCCGGAACTGTTACGACCGGCGCCGGCGTTTGCGGCTTCGATTCCGGCTTGGGTATTGGCGGGATGGTAATTGCTATGTCCTGGTTCAGCGGCTTGGGCTCGCTGTCGAGGATCATCGGCAGAAAAACGACGATCAGAAGAACCAGGGCCACCGCCCCGACCAATCGCCGGCGTGCACGTTTCTTGAGTTGAAGCTCTTCGTCGCTGATTGTAGCTTTCGCCATGAATTATGCGGGCCGATGTATTCCGCGGGCCGGTGGCAGGCTCATCCGCGAGCCTGCACTACCGCTCCCACCGTGAAGAAGGAACCGAACACTAAAATTTTATCATTTTGTCCGGCCGACCTGATCGCGCATTGATAGGCATCTGCCGGGGAATCGAAACGACTGACCGGCGCGCTGACTCCAATCGCGGCCAGCGCCTGCTCGATGCGCCCGGCGTCCGCGCCGCGCAGCCCCGGCAAGGCAGCCACCAGCCACTCGTCGACCTGGTCTTTCAGCGGTTGCGCCACACCCGCGATGTCCTTGTCTTTGAGCATCGCAAATACCGCGATGGTACGTCCGCCTGCGGGCAACGCCCGCAAGCTTTCGGACAGACCGCGGGCGGCATGGGGATTGTGGCCGACATCGAGGATCACCATCGGCCTGCCCGGCATGACCTGAAAACGCCCGGGCAGATCGACCTCGACCAGTCCTCGCCGGATGGCGCCCATGTCAACGGGCAGCCTGTCCTTGAATTGTTCGAGCGCGGCCAGCGCCGTGGCCGCATTGGCAAGTTGATAGGCTCCCCGCAGCGCCGGATAGGGCAATGCGGAGCGCTTTGCCTGCAGACTCCAATACTGCCAATCGCCGCTGCCGGCGTTATAGCCGTAGTCGCGCCCCCGCAAAATCAGCGGTGCGCCCACGTTGGCGGCGTGGTTGGTCAGCGCGACAGGCGGCTCCTCGTCGCCGCACACGGCCGGCACACCAGCCCGGAAAATGCCGGCCTTTTCACGACCGATGCTTTCCCTGTCCGGCCCGAGATAATCCATGTGATCGAAATCCACGGTGGTTACGACCGTGCAGTTCGCGTCGAATACGTTCACCGCATCGAGCCGCCCGCCCAACCCGACTTCCAGCACGGCGACATCGATTTTTTCGCTGATGAAAATATCCATCGCGGCCAGCGTGCCGAATTCGAAATACGTCAGCGAATCCGGGACACGAGCGCTTTCGACACGCTCGAATGCCCGCGTCAGCGCGGTATCGCCGACTTCCCGCCGCGCAATCCGCACGCGCTCGTTGTAGCGTAAAAGGTGGGGGGAGGAGTACAGGCCGACGCGGTATCCGGCGCTCGACAGAATGGCCTCGAGCATGGCGCACACCGAGCCCTTGCCGTTGGTGCCTCCCACCGTGATGATCGGGAAATCGGGTGCCAGGCCGAGCCTGTCGCGCACTGCGGACACGCGCTCCAGCCCCATGTCGATGGCAACGGGATGGATGCGTTCCAGATAGGCAAGCCAGTCAGGAAGCGACTGCGGCAACGGCGGATGCTCCGGGGTCAGATGTTCAGTGGCTCGCGGGAGCCGATGGGGCCGGGGCTTGCGCTACGCTGCGGGCGCCCGCATCAGCAGCGTGATCAGGCTGACAAGCTTGTCGCGCATCTGCCGGCGGTCGAGGATCATGTCGATGGCGCCGTGCTCCAGCAGGAATTCAGCTCTCTGGAAACCTTCCGGGAGCGTCTGGCGCACCGTCTGCTCGATCACCCGGGGTCCGGCAAAACCGATCAGCGCGTTGGGCTCCGCAATCACCACGTCGCCGAGAAACGCGAAACTCGCCGAGACGCCGCCCATGGTCGGATCAGTCAGCACCGAAATGAAGGGCAGGCGTGCGCGTGTCAGCTGCGTCAGCGCCGCGGTGGTCTTCGACATCTGCATCAGCGACATCAATCCTTCCTGCATGCGTGCGCCGCCGCTGGCAGTAAAGCACACGAAAGGCAGATTCTGTTCGCAGCAGCTCTGCACACCACGTACGAAACGCTCGCCGACCACCGAACCCATCGAACCGCCGAGAAAGCGGAACTCGAATGCGGCAACGACCAGCGGGACATTCTTGATGGAACCCTGAACCACCACCAGGGCATCCTCTTCCCCGGTGTCGGTCCTCGCCTGCTCGAGTCGTTCGGTGTAACGCTTGCTGTCGACGAACTTCAGGAAATCGATCGGCTCGACCTCGGCGCCGATTTCGAACTGGCCTTCAGGATCGAGTGTCAGGTCGATGCGTTCGCGTGCGGTGAGCCGGTTGTGATGCCCGCACTTCGGGCAAACGTTCAGATTCTTGTCGAGATCGGCGCGATAGAGCACCGTTTCGCAGACTTCGCACTTACTCCACAGGCCCTCGGGTACCGCCTTCTTGACGGCGCCCGCGGTGCGCTTGATTTTCGGCGGAAGCAGTTTCTGCAACCAGCTCATTCAAGTGTCCTCAGTGACTTACGAACGAACCCCAACCGGTGCATTTTCGCCGGGCTGCGTTGTTCTGTAGGGACTGCACTGTCTTCGCCCATCAAGCTTCGTCCATTGCCCGGCGGATGCCGCCGAGCAACGTCGACAGGTTGCCGATCACCCGGTCGGGACTGGACGATTCGATCTCCTGAACCAGCCGGCTGCCGATGACCACCGCGTCCGATACAGACGCGATCGCCTTGGCGGTCTGTGCATCGCGAATGCCGAAGCCCACACCGATCGGCAGCTTGATGTGGGAACGGATCTGCGGCAGCTTCGCCGCCACTTCCTGCAGGTCGATGTTGGCTGCACCGGTCACACCCTTGAGCGAGACGTAATAGATGTAGCCGCTCGCCATGCGGCCGACCTGCTGTATGCGACCGTCTTCCGATGTCGGCGACAACAAAAAAATGGAATCGATGCCGCATTTTTTCAGCAAGCCGACGAGGTCCTTGCTCTCCTCCGGCGGATAGTCGACGACCAGCACGCCGTCCACACCGGCCGCCTGCGCCGACGCCGCGAAAGCCACATACCCCATGGCCTCGATGGGATTCGCATAGCCCATCAACACCACCGGCGTCGTCGAGTCCGAGCTGCGGAATTCGCGCACGAATCCGAGCACGTCCCTCAATCCGACATTGTGCTTGAGCGCCCGCTCGCTCGAGCGCTGGATCGTCGGGCCATCGGCCATCGGATCGGAAAACGGCACGCCCAGCTCGAGAATATCGGCGCCGGCGGAGACCATCGCGCGCATGATCGGTACGGTCATGGCCGGTGTCGGATCGCCGGCGGTAACGAAGGGGATCAGCGCTTTCTTCTTTTGCGCCTGCAGTTTCCTGAATGTTTCAGAGATTCGCGACATGTTCTAGGGTCGAGGGATGAGGGACGGGGGCCGAGTGAAAACCGTTGCCCGTTCTACAGCTTCATTCCAGAATGTTCGGCAACGGTGTTCATGTCCTTGTCGCCGCGGCCGGAAAGATTGACCAGCAATACTTTGTCACCGGGCAAAGTGGGTGCCAGCTTCATCGCATAGGCGACCGCATGCGCGGACTCGAGCGCCGGCATGATGCCTTCCATGCGCGTCAGCGTGTGGAAGGCATTGAGTGCCTCGTCGTCGGTAATGGCGACGTATTCTGCCCTGCCTGAATCCTTGAGCCACGCGTGCTCCGGGCCGACACCGGGATAATCCAGGCCTGCGGATATCGAATGCGTTTCGATAATTTGCCCGTTTTCATCCTGGATCAGATAAGTGCGGTTGCCGTGCAGAACGCCGGGCGTGCCCGCGCAGAGCGTGGCGGCATGCTTGCCCGAGGCGAGCCCGAGCCCACCGGCCTCCACGCCGATCAAACGCACGTCCTTGTCTTCGATGTAGGGATAGAAGACACCGATCGCATTCGACCCGCCCCCGACACAGGCGAGGATGGCATCCGGCTGGCGTCCGATCTCCTCCGGCATCTGCGTGCGCAGTTCGCGGCCCACCACCGAGTTGAAATCGCGCACCATCATCGGATAAGGGTGCGGACCGGCGACGGTGCCGATGATATAGAACGTGCTTTCGACATTGGTGACCCAGTCGCGCATGGCTTCGTTAAGCGCGTCCTTCAACGTCTTGGAACCGCTCTCGACCGGTACCACGGTGGCCCCGAGCAGCTTCATGCGGAAAACATTCATCGACTGGCGCTTGATGTCCTCCGAGCCCATGTAAACGACGCATTCCATGCCGAAGCGCGCGGCGACAGTGGCCGATGCCACGCCATGCTGTCCGGCACCGGTTTCCGCGATGATGCGCTTCTTGCTCATGCGCCTTGCGAGCAGCGCCTGGCCGATGGTGTTGTTGATCTTGTGCGCGCCGGTGTGGTTGAGGTCTTCGCGCTTGAGCCAGATCTGCGCGCCGCCGCAATGCTGCGACAGACGCCTGGCGTGATAGACCGGGCTCGGACGGCCCACGTAATGCTTGAGTTCCGATTCGAATTCCGCGACAAAGGCGGGATCCCTGCGCATGAGGTCGTACTGCGTGCGCAGTTCGTCGAGAGCTTGCATCAGCGTCTCGGCGACGAACACGCCGCCGTAGGGCCCGAAATGGCCATGCTCGTCGGGAAGGTTGTAGGCCTTCAACGCCTCATACATCTGCATTTCTCGCTCCTTGGATGAAAGCGGCTATCTTGGCCGCATCCTTTATGCCTTTTGCCGCCTCGACCCCGCTGCTGACGTCGACGGCCCAGGGGCGAACGCGACGTATCGCGTCGGCGACATTGTTCTGATGCAGGCCGCCTGCAAGAATCAGCGGCAGGGGAAGTTGATCCGGGATCAGCGCCCAATCGAAAGTGGATCCCGTACCGCCATGGCTGCCATCCACGAACGCGTCGAGCAGAAGACCTTTTGCGGTTCGGTAATGGCGCGCGTATTGTAACAAATCCACCCCCCGCCTGACTTGGGCCGCCTTGATGTAGGGCATACCGAAGCTCTCGCAGAACTCAGGGGTCTCTTCGCCGTGAAACTGCAGGAGTTGCGGTTTTACTTCGCGAATGACGCGTTCCACCTCGACCGTGTTCGGATTGACGAACAATGCCACGGGCGTGACGAATGCGGGCAACGCGTCCACTATCCGGCTCGCAACGTCATGCGATACCAGGCGCGGGCTGCCGGCATAGAAAATCATTCCAATCGCATGCGCGCCGGCGTGCGCGGCAACGAGCGCATCTTCGACACGGGTAATTCCACAGATCTTGACGGCGGTAGCCATGGCGGTCTTGTCCGGTTCAGGCGCCTGAGAGCATGGCATCCTCGATGGCCTCTACGCCTGGATGCGGCGGCAACGCCCAAACCGGGTCGTACTCCACCCCGGCGAGGTAAAGCCCCGCAGGAGAAAAAGTCGGCGCCGCACGCTTGCGGTCCCGGCTTTGCAGCAGCTCGTCCAGCCATCCGGAAGGCTGCCGGCCGCAGCCGACGTAGATCAGGCTGCCGACGATGTTGCGCACCATGTGCTGCAGGAAGGCATCTGCGGAAAACTCGAAGCGGATCATTTCGCCGCGCCGGGTTATCTGCAGCTCCTTGAGCACTTTTACCGGTGTCTTGGCCTGGCATTCGGCGGCGCGGAAGGCGCTGAAATCGTGCTGGCCGATCAGGCAGCGCGAGGCCCGCCGCATGGCATCGATATCAAGCGCCTGATGAAACCAGCCTACGCGTTTGTGCATTAATCCCGGGCGCTGCGGCCGGCTGAGCAGCCAGTAGACATAGCGCCGGCCGGTGGCCGAAAAGCGCGCATGGAAATCTTGCGGAACTTGCTTCGCCCAGATCACCGCCACACCTTCCGGAAGCAACGCATTCGCGCCCCGGGTCCATGCACTCAGAGGGCGTTGTGCCGCGGTATCGAAATGCGCCACCTGGGCCAGCGCATGCACGCCGGCATCCGTACGGCCGGCGCATGAAGTGACAACCGGCTCGCTGGCAACCCCGGTCAGGGCGCTATCCAGGGCATCCTGGACGCCACAAGCCTGCGGCTGGCTCTGCCAGCCGCAAAATGCGCTGCCATCGTATTCCACGCCGAGGACGATTCTCAAGCCAGGCTCCACACGGGACCGGATAGCAGCAAGTCGCTGCGGGTCGCATTAAAGGGGGGATTGTGCAGCAAGCGGGGGCCGCGTCAAAACCGCCCACCGGTCCGGCGATCAGGAATCCAGGCTGGAAAGCACCGACTGGGCCGCCGTTTTCTGTTCGGCGTCGCCTTCCTGCAGAACTTCCTTGAGAATTTCGCGTGCGCCGTCCTTGTCGCCCATTTCCTGATAAGCCTTGGCCAGGTCGAACTTGGTCTGCACGTCGTACCAGTGGTCGTCTTTGCCGGTTGGCGAGATGGCCGGCATCGTTTCCGTGCCCAGGTCCAAGCTGATGCCGGACAAATCGATTTCCTGCGCTGCCGGCGGACTTTGCATCCGTGGTTCGTTCGGAGCATCCAGCGATAGTCCGCTCATGTCGAAATCCAGTCCCCCGCCGCTGGCCTGTTCGGCCTCGGATGCCGCAGGCACGGCCGGAGCGGCGGTAAGCGAATTCAGGTCGATATCGAAATCAAGTCCCGAGGCGCTGGTCGTGTGCGAGGCCTCCGGCTCGGAGACGTTCGCAGCGGGCAGATCGACATTGAAATCCATCGCCGGCACTGCCCCCGGTGCGAAAGAAACCGTGGAGTCGTGAGCCGGTTCAGCGGTAGGATCGATGATCTGGGTACGATCGAACTGACTGCCGCCTTCACCCAGGTCGATATCAGTGGTGGTGGCCTGCGAGTCCTCGGAGCCGATGTTGAAGTCCACGTCTTCCGCTGCGGACGCCGCCGCGGCACCGGCAACGGCCGCCGCTCCAGCCGCGGATTTTCCCGCGGCGTAACGAGTATTCCCCGGATCGACCTGATAGCCCAGGACGACTGCCTGGTCCCAGATATTGCCCGCACCGCCGGTGCCCTGTTGCAGATCGCGCGCCACCTTTTCGAAAGACTTGGCGTCCTTGCGGTTGGCGTAAATCTGCAGGAGCTTCAGATGGATCTCATAGCGCTTCGGAGAGTTCTCCAGCGCTTCCTTGAGCAACTCTTCGGCCTGCGCATCGCGGCCGTAGGCGAGGAAGATCTCCGCCTCCGCGACCGGGTCGACTTCGTCGGAAGGCACGCTCGCCGCCGCGGCGGCGGAATTGATTACGGTGTTATCGGGGCTGAATGCTGCTGCGGAACCGGTTCCGGATGCTTCGGAAAAGGCCCTCGCAGGGCCAGATTCTTCGGCGTCGGACTTCGATTCGCGCCGCCGCTTGACAGCACGCACGGCCAGGGCACCGATGATGATCAGCACGCCGCCGATCGCCGCACCCAGATAGGCGGGCTGATCGAGTACTTGATCCATCAGGCTCGGCTCGGGGGCAGGGACTGGAGCCGTTTTGACAGGAGCCGGCTTCGGCTGCACAGGTGCGGGTTGCGCGGGCGCAGGGGCACTTTCGCTCTTGGACGCGGGAGGAGCAGGAACGGCAGGTGCCGGGGTCACGGGCCTTACTTCGGGGGCCGGTGGAGTGGGCGACGCCGGCGTCACAGGCGCCGCAGTTTGCGGGGCGGGCTTCTGCGCCGCCGCTTGCGGGGCAGCGGCGGGCGGTGTGACAGCGGGTTTCTGCAGATCCGCCATGCCCTTGTTCTGCATTTTCAGCAGCGCCTGCAAATCGGTGATCTGCTTTTCCAGTTTCGCAACGCGGTCGCCGGATTCCTTGACGGCCTTGTCGCGAGCCACCACCTCTTCTTCAAGCGCATGAACACGCGCTGCGGATTTGGCGTCGCCACCCGCGGCCGGCTCGTTCTTCGACAGTTTCAGGACTTCCTTCGGCTGCTCCTTGGTGGATGCCGCCTTATCCTCGGCGGTTACACCTATTTTTCCGGAAACGGCCTGCTGCGCGGGCTGATCCGCAGGCGTTGTCTGACCTGCCGTCGCTGCCAATTGATCCCTGTAGGCACGCCAATCGCGCGCCTGAATTTTTACTTCCTTGCGGGCATCGGCTTCGGTAATTCCTGCAAACTGGTCGGCGGTCGGCAGTTGAAGGATCTTGCCGGTCTTCAACCGGTTCATGTTCTTGCCGGAGAACGCGTCAGGATTGTTCCGCGTCAGCAGAACCAGCATCTGTTCGAGACTTACATCTGCGGACTTTGTCGCGCTTGCGATCTTGCCCAGCGTATCGCCGCTCTTGACCGGTCCGTAGGCGTCCGCGGCGGAAGCGGATTTAACATTGCTGGGTAACGCACTGCCTTCGCCAAGCAGCGTCGGCTGGGAACCACCTATGGTTTCCACCGGAGCGGTCGGCGCCGGCTCGGTCTTGGCCTCGGTGGGCGCCTGAGCGGCAGACTCTTCGGGTTTGGCCGTCTCGGCCTCGGGCTTTGCCGCTTCCGCCGTCGGTGCCGGAACCGGTTCCGGCTTGGGCGGTGGCGGCGTTGGGGCTGCACGTACTTCGGCTGCAGCAGCCTTCTCTTTTTCGCGTTCCGCAATGAGGGAAGGCGGATCGAGAAGCGCGGTGAATTCGCGGCTGATACGGCCGGAAGACCAGGTCAATTCGATTAGCAGGTCGACGAAAGGCTCGGTGACCGGCTGACTCGAAGTAAGCCGCACATAAGGTTCGCCGCCAGCGCGCTTTTCAATGCTGACCTTGACGCCGGCGAGCAAGTTCGAATAGGTCAGACCCGCACGCTCAAAAGCGTCCGCGCTCGCCAAACGCACGGCGAGCGAACCGATCTCGTTCTTTTCGGCAACGAGTTCGACCTCCGCCTTGAGCGGCTCGCCGAGTGCCGACATAACGTTAAGTTTGCCCAGACCTGCCGCATGTGAAACCGCGCAGATCGAAAGCAACGACGCTGCGACTATCCACGCGCGAAGAAACGTGATGCCCAAAGCGCCCACCCTGATCGTTTTTTGTTTGAGGTAATTAAAATAACATCATGGATTTAGAGATGCAAGCTCATCTTTCGCCTCACATTCTCCGCCAACCCCGGACCTTTTTAGGTCTTGCGGCGGAAAAAACCCTTTTCCGCCCCTTAGCGCTCCAGCAGAATCCGCAGCATCCGGCGCAGCGGTTCGGCCGCACCCCATAGCAACTGATCCCCTACCGTAAAGGCCGTCAGATAGTCGCCACCCATGGGCAACTTGCGCAACCGGCCTATCGGTACAGCGAGGGTGCCGGTGACCGCGGCTGGCGTCAACTCTCCTACGGAAACTTCTTTCCGGTTGGGAATCACTTTTACCCACTGGTTGGCGGCCGCCAGCACGCCTTCGATCTCCTCAATCGGGAGATTCCGCCTGAGCTTGATAGTCAGCGCCTGGCTGTGACAGCGCATGGCACCGATGCGAACGCAAACGCCATCCATCGGAATGGGACTCGCCTCGCGCCCCAGTATTTTATTGCCCTCCGCCTGCGCCTTCCACTCCTCCTTGCTCTGGCCATTGCCCAGATCCTTGTCAATCCAGGGGATCAGGCTCCCTGCCAATGGCACGCCGAAATGTTCGGTCGAAAACACGCCGCTGCGCTGTACGTCGGACACTTTCCGGTCGATCTCGAGGATCGAGGAAACCGGATCATCCAGCAACGATTTGACCGCGCCGTGCAATTCGCCCATCTGCGTCAACAGTTCACGCATGTTCTGCGCGCCCGCACCAGAAGCGGCCTGATAGGTCATCGCGGTGACCCATTCCACGAGCCCGGCCTTGAACAGGCCATGCATGCCCATCAGCATGAGGCTCACGGTGCAATTGCCCCCAATGAAACTCTTTCCGCCTTGCTTGAGCGCGGCATCGATGACGTCGCGGTTGACCGGGTCGAGGATGATCACGGCGTCCTTCTGCATGCGCAGCGCGGAAGCGGCGTCTATCCAGTAGCCGCCCCAACCTTCCGCTCGCAACCTCGGATAGATTTCGTTGGTGTAGTCCCCGCCTTGGGCTGAGATGATGATCTCCATTGCCTTCAGTTCCCTGATGTCACGCGCATCCTTGAGTACGGAGACGTCCTTGCCGATCGCGGGGCCTTTGCCGCCCACCTGCGACGTGGTGAAGAACACCGGATCGACGTGGTCGAAATCCCGCTCCTGCTGCATGCGCTGCATCAGCACGGAACCCACCATGCCACGCCAACCGATCAATCCTGCTGTTTTCATTTGCTCGACTCGTCTATCAATGGAACATTTTCTTAGGGAGGACTAAAGAGCGGCCACGACCGCAGCACCCATTTCGCGGGTGCCGACCTTGGTCGTGCCTG
>JANXPQ010000072.1 GCA_025357235.1 Betaproteobacteria bacterium | reverse complement strand
GGCGGGGAAGTGGAAATGACTGCGGACATGGTGGGTCTCCTGATAGATTGGTTGGGGAGTTGAACGCGGACATCGTTGTTGCTTCAACGATCGGGTGCTAGTATTCCCGCCCTCGTATTCCGGTTGAATGCTCGGGCGTCCGTTTTTCTTGCGCGGGACGCCGGGAGTGATCATCTCCATCATGGATGCTTTATCCGACGTGCTACGCGCCGTGAGACTTAGCGGTGCGGTCTTTCTGAACGCGGAGTTCCGTGCCCCGTGGTGCGTGGAAGGCCGGGCGGAAGCGTCGCTTTGCGCCGCTTTCCTGCCAGCCTCGAAACGCGTGGTCTCCTACCACCTGATTGTCGAGGGATCCTGCTGGGCGCGACTCGCCGATGACGAAGACTCCGCTCTGCGGCTTTCCGCGGGCGAGCTTCTGGTTGTACCGCAAGGCGAGACGCACGTCATGGGCAGCGCGCTCGATCTGCCGCGGATGCCGTCGGCCCCTTTGCTCGCCGAACAGCTGGCTACGAGTCCCGGAGAGGTGATGAGGCTGTCTTACGGCGGGGGTGAAGCGAAGACGCAGGTCGTGTGCGGGTTCCTCGCCTGCGATGAAGTGCTGAGCAATCCCCTGCTCGCTTCGTTACCGCGCATTTTCAAGGTGGACGTGCGCAACGGCAGTGGATCCGCCTGGCTCGAATCTTCGCTGCGCTTTGCCGCGGAGGAGGTCGCGGCGTCGCGACCGGGTGGCGCGATAGTGCTGACCAAGCTTTCCGAGTTGCTGTTCGTCGAAGCAGTGCGCCGCTGCATCGACACATTGCCGGAGGACGAGAAGAACTGGCTCGCAGGGTTTCGCGATCGCTTCGTCGGCCGCGCGTTGTCGTTGCTGCACAATCAGCCGGCGCATGCCTGGACGGTCGATGAACTCGCGTGCAAGGTGGGATTGTCGCGCTCCGCGCTGGCGCAGCGCTTCAGCGATTTTCTCGGTCAGCCGCCGATGCAGTACCTGGCCCGTTGGCGCCTGCAGATCGCCGCGCAACAACTGCGTGAAGGCGAGAAATCGCTCGCCGACGTAGCGGAGCACGTGGGCTACGATTCGGAGGCGGCATTCAACCGCGCCTTCAAACGTGAATTCGGCATGCCTCCGGCAACGTGGCGAAGAAGCGAGATCGAGAGCATAGGCCCTCGCACGGATTTGCTCAAATAAAAACCCCGCCATCCAGGCGGGGTTCGAAGTCAAACAGGTATCAGGTTGTTGAGAGCGCAGTTCTCGCCCTGTTCTGGGATTGCCGCATTACCTCGTTGGTCTCACCGGCCATCCACGGACCTTCCACCTGCCAGTAGTCCGGCGAGCGCTTGCCGGATTTGATGGACTCGACCGACAGGACCATCATCGTCGCGACGACCTTTTCCTGACGAAGCGATTTGTAATCCATCGCGACCCAGTCGACGACTTCGTCGATAGCTTGACCGTTCACGTCGCGTTCGTATGGTTCGTACCAGCCGCGCTGGTCAGGGCGAAACGTAGTCACTATGCCGGTTTGTTTTGCCGCCACGCGAAAGGCCTGTTCCCCCGGATGCCGATAGACAATGGCAAGAAGGATCTGGTTGCGCGTAAATGCGTAGCGGTAGTTGCCGGTCAGGATATAGTTTTTCGCTTCGTTCTCGGGCATGCCCTGCGAGACCAGCAGTCGGTGCAGCGACCGATTGGCTTCGAAAATCGCTTCCGCGCGATACTGACCGTACATTCCATCCTTGCCTTTGACCTCGCCGGATTTCTGGTCGACACGCTTGTCGTCGATGGATACACCAAAAGTCGCCTTGTAGGAATCGTCCAGCGGCACGGCGTTCGCCTGCAACAAGCCCTTGTTCAACTCGTTGAGTCCCGTTCCGACTGTATAGGGAAGGAACGCAATTCCTTGGGCGATTCCCGCGACAATCATGAAAGGCGAAAGGATCAGATTCTTTACGCCTTGCCCGAACGTATCCGCTGCCACCCGTCCTTATCGGAATCGCGTTGGCGTGCATCCTGTTTGTTGACGGGGAATGCCGGCAAGGCAGTCGAGCCGGGTCGCGGAAATCGCCCGGGAAAGTAGCGAAGGGCGCTACTTCGGGTTCATCTTGTTGCGGATTGCGTAACGGGAAGCGGCAAGGAATTTTCGGATGTTCGATAAGAAAGTGCGGGTTTCTTCAGCGCAGCATCCACCACACGACTAGAGCCGCCGCGGCCGGGACCGCGAATACCAGCAAAAACATCGGCGCTTCTTCCGCCACCGAGTAGCCGGCTTTTTTGACGCCGAGAACCATGTTGATGCCCGCTCCGATGAACCAGAGCGGAAGAAAGACGAGCGCTGCCGTCGCGATTGCCGATACGCCGCCAAGAAGATACCCGGCGAGGGCGCACGCGCCGAGCAAGCCGAAACCAATCGCAAGAACGATGATCGTGTGCATGATGCCTTTCTAATCCGCCTGTCCGATGTCCAGGCGCGTGATTTTGCCGGAAGGGGGAAGCTGAAACCTGAAGTAAGTCCGAAAGTCACCCCACTGGTCCGAGTGGAATTTGCCGGTTAAGTCCAACCCGTTGTTTTCCACCTTGTCAATCGACGTGAAGCGCTCATGGCCGAGCGCGTCTTTCGTGAACTTATCCAGGCTTCGCGGCGCGCCGTCGTCGTAGAGTTTTGCATTCGCTTCGAACAGCGATGGCCAGGCCTTGCGGTCGCCGCTCTGAAGCACCTCGATGGCGGCTTTGACGACCGGGTTCATCAGCGCATTCGTGTTCACCAGTCAGTCCTCGCACGCCTGGTTGTTCATTTTCCGGGAATAGTCATTCGCCAGATCCGAGCGCTCGGTGGCGCCGGGGTGCG
>JANXPQ010000069.1 GCA_025357235.1 Betaproteobacteria bacterium | reverse complement strand
CTCGCAAATGTGGTGATCGCGATTCCGCTGGTGCTGCTCGCACTGGACGCCCGTCCGTCCAGCTTCCGCTCGCGTTTCGCGCACGATCGCGATGCGCTGCTGGCGCGCCCTGTGCGTCCAGCGCCGGTGGTCAGGGAGGCGGATCTTGCGAGCCTGCCGCCCCTGATGCAGAGGTACTTGCGCCGCGTCGGCGCGGTCGGCCGGCCTCGCGTCCGCAGCATGCGCGTGCTCTTCAATGCGCAGATGCGCAGCAGCGCGACCTCACCGTGGATGCAGTCCACCGCCACGCAGTACGAGTTCTTCGATCCGCCGGCACGCCTCTTCTACATGAACGCCACGCGTAGCGGCGTGCCGCTCGACGTCTTTCACCGCTACATCGACAGCGCTGCGACCTTTCAGGTGAGGATCGCAAGCCTGTTTTCGATGGTGGACAAGAGCGGCCCGGTCCTCACGCGCGCCGAGACCGTGACGCTGATGAACGACATCGTGGTGATGGCCCCGGCAGCGGTGCTCGATCTGCCCTTCACCTGGAAGACCTCCGAAGAACGATCACTGCTGGCAACGTTCACCAATGCCGGCAACACCGTGTCGGCCGCGCTCACCTTCGACGCTGCCGGCGATCTCGTCGGATTTCTCTCAAACGACCGGACGCAGGAGGATGACAAGGGGAGCCGCAACGTGCCCTGGTCCACGCCCATCTCCGGCTACCGCGCTGTCGATGGCATCCGGATCGGCGCCCTCGGCGACGCGAACTGGGTGGAGAGGTCCGGGAAGTGGACGTACGGGAAATTCGAGATCCGCTCGATTGCCTACAACGTTGTTGAATAACGACGCGCTCTGCTCGTTGTAGTCGGGTCTCCAAGCTTCGAGCTTCTCGCGGGCATCAACCAGGCTCAAGAATAGCTCGCCATTTGGGCACTCGTCACGGAGCCTCCCGTTGAAGCGCTCGATGTAGCCGTTCTCCATCGGCCGTCCAGGCCGGATGAAGTCGAGCAGCACGCCGTGCTGGTACGCCCAGGAGTCCATGGCCTTCGAGTAGAACTCGGTCCCTTTGTCCACGGTGATCTGCTTCGGGTAGCTCCGGTCAGCGGCGACCTGGTCGAGCAGCGCCGCGACCTTGTGCCCAGAGAGCGAGCTGTCGGCGCCGATCATCAAGCACTCGCGCGTTATAGACGTCGACCAGGGTCAGGGCGCGGAAGCGGCGGCCGTCGTCGAGCGACTCCTGCACGAAGTCCATGCTCCAGCGCTCGTCGGCCTGCGCGGGCGCCTGCGGCACGATGTGCAGGTGGCTCGCGCGCTTCTTGCGCTTCTTCGTCCGCACGAGAGGCCTCCAGCCGATAGAGCCGGTACACCCGCTTGTGATTCACCGCCCAGCCCTCGCGTTTCAACATCACTTGGATGCGCTGGTAGCCGAAGCGCCGGCGGTGGACCTGCGCGATCTCGCGCATCCGCAGCGTCGTCGTGTCCTTCGCGCAGCTCCGGTAGCGGCAACTCGACCGCCGCAGGAGCAGGACCTCGCAGGCGCGCCTCTCGCTGACCTCGTAGCACTCCTGGAGGCAGCCGACGCGCACGCTTACCCGCGGGTCTCAGAATTTTTTTGTCAGCACGTCCTAGAGTATCACCTTATCGAGGGTCAGGTCGGCGACCAGCCGCTTGAGCCGGCCGTTCTCCTCCTCGAGTTGCTTCACCCGTCGGAGCTCGGCGACCCCCCATCCCGGCGTATTTCCGCTTCCACCGGCAGAAGGTCTCCTCGCTGATCCCGAGCTTGCTGCAGAGCGCCGTCGCCGGAGTCCCGCTCTCCACCTGGCGCAGCGCGTACGCGATCTGCTCCTCGCTGAACCTCGACTTCCGCATCGTCGACTCCCTTTCTGGGGGAACTCAACGAATCAAAAATCTCAACTTACCTTTGGTCCGGTTTTCGGGGGGCAGGTCACACCTCCGCGCATAATTAGAGCTAACACTTTTTATCGATCTGGATAGTTTGTAGCGCACGTGCGGGAGGGGCCTCAGAATTAATGGTCCTCTTTTCACGCTCTCCCTGGGGCCCGGAAGTTGCTCTTCCTCCCTGCTGAGGGACTGCCTTTGATGCGCCCTCGGAGGATGTGTAGTTATGCGCAATCTGAGACTGGTGGGCCCCCTCGCGATCTTGATGCTGGCTTCATCCTCCGCGTTCGCCGTGACCTATCCGGGCGGTTCGCTGATCATCCCGATGCAGTCTGGCTACCAGGACTACTGCGGCATCGCCTCTGCTTACGGACTCATCTACAAAGTTCTGCAAGCGAATGACTGGCTATCCACCAACGGCATGTCGCGCATCACGGTCCATTGGGCCTATAAGGCGACCAAGGGATCTCCAAACCGGTGCGTTCCGACCAACCAGAACGTTCCTCCCGTCTACGGTTCGTACACGACCGGTAGCCCACCGCCTTGGAACGATCCCGTCTGGAACGACGGCTGCGACTTCCGGATCGTGGACACCACCAGCCCAGGCGTTAAGCTCATCAACAATCTCACGGGAGCGTCGACAAACGACACCATCATCACGACCATCAATGCGGTCGGAGACGCCTCGGTCTACCCGAACTACCCAGCGGTAACGATCGACATCAAGCCTGTTCTGAAAGCGGTCACGTCGGTCGGCTACATGGGCGGGCCCTTCGTCATCACCGCGTCAGATGCCCCGACCTTCTTGCAACTGCTGTCGGGCGCGCTGATCGCGAATGATGCCAGCGGCGCGGCTATTGACTTCGGCCCCTACCGGACTGCCGCAACCTGCTCGTTCGGATCCTCCACGCCGGGCCACCATGTGAACATCCACCGGGCGCTGACGAGCTTCAGCGGCGATGACAACACGAATTTCAACGCGCCACCCCCGCGCGTTGCGCTCCTTGAGACAGACTCGATCGGTGGCAACGTCACGGGCGGCATTCTTCCCCTATACCTCACCAGCGCGGGTCTCAATTTCCCCGGCGCCTTCGGCTGCCCGGTGGGCAGCGTCAATGCCTCGAACGCCACTCTTTGTCCGTCGGGAGCCAAGTCCGGCGTCATCTTCGACTACCTCGACGTCCAGGACATCTCCAACGGCGCGCTCAGCAACCTCGACGCGAGCGGAAAGCCCATCTACAAGGCGGTGTGGACTCCGCACTGGGAGATCGGGACCAGCGCGGCGGAGAACACGGCGATGCAGAACATTTCGACTTTCCTCAACCAGCAGAATGGGTTGTTCGCCGAGTGCGCGTCGATCGCTTCCTACGAAGGCTCGGTAAGCGGGACGCCGACGGTAACGACCAACGGCACGCAGTTCGAGACCTGTGTCCAGGATACTGCCAACCCCGGCCAGTGTGCAGCCACCAACACCACGACGGGAACCAACGTCAACATCTCTTCATCGCCGTCCGGAGTTGTGCCCAACTGCACCAACCCAACGCTCAGTACCGGAGCGAAGTGCGTGTATTTCGCCAGCCCAGGCGACTCGTTCGCGCAGATTGGCGACTACCAATGGAACGACAAGAGCGGCCTGGTCGCCAACTATATGCCGAATACCGGGAGTATCTATAAATCCGGTACTCTCCCGATCATCTCGAACGTCACCTCTCTTAACAAGACGAAATTGTCTACGCCTGCGGCCGCACGCGCGATGGTCGTATCCGACGAATCCACCCGCAACGTCAAGGACAACCGTCCAGGCAGAGCCAACATTCTTTATCTCGGCGGCCATACCTATAGCGATGTCGTCTCGGGAACCCGTATCGTGCTCGGCACGCTGCTGCAGCTCGGTCTCGTTTACGCCACCGCTGAGACGGGCTACCAGGGGGCTACCCTCTACAACGGAACTGCTTTCGTCCCCACCTACGATCGCGTCACCTCGACGCCGACCGCCTCGACCGTGAAGAAGTACAATTTCGGGGTCGGCTCGCAGTGGATCTTCCCCTATCACAGCGGCCATCTGCGGACCCATCCCTTGAGCGGCTCCGGCAGCCAGCTGGCGGCTGGAGACAACTCGTTTACCAGCGCCGTGCAGTGGGACGCAAAGACGAGCATGCCGGCACCGGGCCAACGCAATCTCTTCACTTATCTGGGCGCATCGCTGGTTACTTCCTCGAACGTAGCCCAGCAGACGGGATGGACCCCGATCGACATCGATTATACCAACATCCAATCACCGGTCACTACCTGTGTCGACGAGCTGCACGTCGGCCAGGTGTTGGCTGATCCAACCACCGGTCGCCCGGGCCCGTATACCGGCATGTTGCCTGGCGCAAATGGCGTCTGCGATCTCGAGGAGGCACTGGCGGCCAACCTTTCGCTGAACGCGGGAGACTTTGGATCGGACCAGGGCGCCAGCGAG
>JANXPQ010000045.1 GCA_025357235.1 Betaproteobacteria bacterium | reverse complement strand
CGTCTCCGCAACCCTGGTCGGATTCGTGTTCGGTTCCGCGCTGGGCATCCTGCTCGCCATCGGCATCATCCATCTGCCGGTGCTCGACCGCAGCCTGCTGCCGTGGATCATTGCATCGCAGACCGTGCCCATCCTCGCGATCGCGCCCATGGTCGTGGTCGTGCTCGGCAATCTCGGCTTCAGCGGATTGCTGCCGAAGGCGGTCATCTCCATGTACCTGTGTTTCTTCCCGGTGACCATCGGCATGGTCAAGGGATTGCGCTCGCCCGATTCGCTGCAACTGGACCTGATGCGCACCTACAGTGCCAGCCGCGCCCAGGTATTCCGCAAACTGCGCTGGCCGGCTGCCACGAGTTTCCTGTTCGCCAGCCTGAAAGTCGCTGTTGCGGGGAGCCTGATCGGCGCCATCGTCGGCGAATTGCCCACCGGCGCACAAGCCGGCCTGGGGGCCAGGCTGCTGAGCGGATCGTATTACGGACAGACGATGCAGATCTGGTCGGCGCTGATCATGGCCTCTCTGGTCGGCGTGATCCTGGTGTGGATGGTTACACTGGCGGAGCGGCTGGTGATGCGACAACAAGGCGGACTCGCCGCATGAACGCGAATCGCCGGCTTTACCTCGCCGCCATCATCCTGATGGCCGCCGGCCTGATCGCACCGGTGGGAAGTGCGGGCTGGATGGCCAATGCAGCCGCGTTCGCCTTTGCACTGATCGCCTGCGCGGGTGCGGCGCTGTGCCTGTGGTCGCGCTCCACCGCGGTCGATCATTTCGCCGGCAGCGCCGGCCTGCTGGCGGGCGCAGCCGGAACCCTGATCCTGCTGGGCGAACCCGGCCCGTTCGGCACGCAGGCCCCGGGATTGTGGTTGTTCGTCGCCGGCTGGACGGTGTTCCTCTGGCAGCGGCTCGACGTTCTCGCGCGCTCGGCCGGCCACGGCGTGGCGGCGCTGCTCGCCCCCGGATTGTTCGGGCTGGCGCTGTTGTACCTGTGGCAGGTCGTGGTAACCGGCTTCGCGGTTCCGCAGGTGCTGCTGCCCTCGCCTGCGCAAGTGGCAACGGTACTGGGAAACCGCGCCGACATCCTGTGGCCGGACTTCCGGCAGACTTTCCTGAAAGCAGTCATCGCGGGATTCGCGATCGGCAACACCGCCGGCTTCTTCACCGCGATGGTCGCGGATCGCATCCCCTTCCTGAAGCGCGGCGTGCTGCCGCTGTGCAATCTCGCGAGCGCGATGCCTATCGTCGGCATAGCACCGATCATGGTGATGTGGTTCGGCTTCGACTGGCAGTCGAAGGCGGCCGTCGTCGCCGTGGTGACTTTTTTCCCGATGCTGGTGAACACGCTGGCCGGCCTGGCTTCAGTCGATGCAATGCATCGCGATCTGATGCATTCTTATGGCGCCAGCTTTGGCCAGACTTTCGCCAAGCTGCGCCTGCCTTCCGCGCTACCATTCGTGTTCAATGCGCTGAAGGTGAATTCGACGCTGGCGCTGATCGCCGCGATCGTCGCCGAGTTCTTCGGTTCGCCGATCCTGGGGCTGGGGTTTCGCATCAGCACGGAAGTGGCGAGGCTCAATGTGGATGTGGTCTGGGCGGTGATCGCGGTCGCCGCCCTGGCAGGTTCGGTTTTTTATGGCGCGATCGCCGCGATCGAACGGGTGTGCACGTTCTGGCACCCGTCCTATCGCCGGTGATCGCATTTCGCAGCAGATACACAGGAGAGGAAAATGAAGACCCGTAATTTACTGTCGATACTGGCGCTCTTTGCGCTGTGCAACAGCGTCGCGTTCGCGCAGGACAAGCTCCCCTTGCAACTGAAATGGGTCACCCAGGCGCAGTTCGCCGGCTACTACGTCGCCAAGGACAAGGGCTTCTACAAGGATGCCGGGCTGGACGTGACGGTCAAGGCCGGCGGCCCGGACATCAACCCGAGCCAGGTCATCGCCGGCGGCGGCGCCGACGTCATCGTCGACTGGATGCCCTCCGCATTGGCCACGCGCGAAAAAGGCGTGCCGATGGTCAACATCTCGCAGGTGTTCAAGCGCTCCGGCATGATGCTGACCTGCCGCAAGGATTCCGGCGTGAAGACGCCGAAGGACTTCGCCGGCCGCACGCTCGGCGTCTGGTTCTACGGCAACGAGTATCCGTTCCTGTCGTGGATGGACAAGCTGGGCTACAAGACTTCCGGGGACACCAACGCCGTCAAGGTGCTCAAGCAAGGTTTCAACG
>JANXPQ010000008.1 GCA_025357235.1 Betaproteobacteria bacterium | reverse complement strand
GGCAACGTTTCCGCAGTGAACTTCCAGAGCAGCTGGCCGGCGGTGTCGAATACTATCGCGAGCACAAGTCCGATTGCGAGGGTACGCTTCGATCCGCGTTGGTTGTCCATGTGAGATGACACAAAACTCCGTTGAAATTATCGAGGCGAGACGAATCGTGACTTCAAGCAAGCATACCGGAGCGGCGCCGCTGCCTGCCAGAGGCTGGATGGAAAGCCCCGGCGATCCTTCCCGCCGGCCATCGATCAAGCAATTCATCGAGTGCGCACTGCTGGTTGTTTGCCAGTTTGCCGCCACCGGATTGCATGCTGAGGCATCGGATACCGATGCGGAAGACAAATTTGTCAGCGGGCGGCTCGGGATTGGCGGATTGGTCGACCCTCGCTACAGCGGAGGTGCAGGCTATCGGTCATTCCCCGTGCCGCTTGCCTCATTGCGATTCGGGGACTATGCATACATAGACTATTGGCAGGCGGGGCTTTATGTACTGGGCAATCAGGACAAGACCATCGGGCTGGCCGTCGTCGTAACACCCCGTCTGGGGTTCAATGCACGCGACGGCGCGCTGCTCTCCGGAATGACGACCAGGAGGTCGAGCATTGAAACCGGATTGAGTCTCGACTACGGCTCCGACGCCGGTGGCTTCAGCCTGGGCTACTTGCACGACGTAACCGGGGCGAGCGATGGCAGTGTGGTCAGGTTGCTGGGCTTCCGGCAGATCGAGATCAGCAACCGATTCGGGGTGGAGGCTTTCGTGTCGATTGAACATCTGAATTCGCGGGTTGCCAATTATTATTACGGTGTCGCAGACAACGAGGCTACCGCTTCGCGACCCTTCTTCAAGCCTGGAAGTGGCGGCGACCTGAATGCGGGTCTGCACTTCAACTATGATTTTGGCCGGAAAAGCACCCTTTTGTTCGGTTACGAGGTGACGTGGCTCGGAGACCCGATCGCAAATAGTCCGATCGTGGAACGAAGGTTAGGCAGCCTGTTCTACCTCGGCTATGGCTGGCGCCTGTAGCCGGTTTTGACGATTCAATAAAGTACGGGAACAGCGTGTAAAATTGAAACTTGGAGAGTTGCCGTTTACCGCATCGGGCTCTATCGGCGCCGCATCGACTCTCCTCGGACTATCAACGAAATGCGCCGGGAACCATTTGAGTAGTTGCCTGCAAGCAGTACCCACGATTCATGGCGGTCTGGCGAAAGGCCTTGTGTACTGGAATACTCCCCGGCGCAGGATTGAACTTGGCATTAAAATGTGGGCGCGGGGACGGGATCCATCAAATGCAGGAAGCTATTCGATAACATGAGCGACACGCTTAAGCGCATCCAAGCCATGCTGGTAGAGCAATATCAGCTTGCACCCGAACAGCTGGGGCCAGACCAACTCCTGGCGGAGCTGGGCATCGATTCACTGAGCACGATCGAGTTCATGTTCACGCTCGAGGATGAATTTTCCATCAGTCTGTCCGAGGAACGCGGCGCGGTGGAAACCGTGAACGATATTGCCAAGCTGGTCGACGCCGTGCTTCAGAAAAAGGCCGCGCAGGCCTGAGTTCAGTGAGCAGCCCACGCCGAGTCGCGGTTACTGGCCTTGGAGTCGTATCCCCGGTGGGCGCCGGGTCCGACGTTTTTTTCGATGCCTTGTTGGCCGGCAAATCGGGCATTCGGCGCCTGGACAACCCTTACGCCAAGCGACTGGGCATTTGCCTCGGCGCAAGCATCGGCAAGCTCGACTTATCCGGCTTTCTTCCGAGCCTGATTGCACAAACCGAGCGGGTATCGCAACTGGCGATATTGTCCGCACGCGAAGCTTTGCAGAACGCCGGGCTCCAGCAAACGGGAGCGGCTTCCGAGCGGCGCGGCGTTTTTGTCGGATGCGGTTTTGGCGGCGCGCAGACTGTCGAGGACGGCTACGAAGCACTTTTCGTTCGCGGACAGGATCGCGTGCGCCCTTTGTCCGTCATGCTGATCATGCCCAATGCGGCGGCCGCCCATGTCGGCATGCTGTTCGAAGCGAACGGGCCTTGCCTGACCTATTCCAATGCCTGCGCTTCCGGTGCCGTTGCCATCGGCGAAGCGCTGCGCTCGATACGCTCGGGGGAGATCGACGCGGCCCTGGCGGGCGGAACGGAGGCTCTCCTCACATTCGGCGCACTAAAGAGCTGGGAAATGCTGCATATTCTGGCGCCGGAAGACGAACGCAATCCTGCCGAGTCCTGCCGCCCTTTCTCGGCCGATCGAAGCGGCCTGGTCCTGGGTGAAGGTGCGGCATTCGTGGTTCTCGAAGAATGGGAGACGGCGAAAAAGCGCGGGGCGCGCATCCTCGTGGAACTGGCCGGCTATGCGTGCCGTAACGATGCGAAGCATTTAAGCCGGCCGGAAGCCGGCGGACAGATCCGGGCGATGCGTGCCGCGATTGCGGACGCGGGACTGGAGGAAACGGCCATCGGCCATGTCAACGCGCACGGCACGGCCACTGTAATCGGGGATCGGATCGAGACCGAAGCGTTGCGTGCGGTGTTCGGTGAACATGCAAACCGGCTTGCGATCAGTGCCACGAAGTCCATGCATGGGCATCTCATGGGCGCCGCGGGTGCCGTTGAATTCGTGGCTACCGTGCAGGCGCTCGTCAGGCGCACCGTGCCGCCCACCATGTTTCTGCGCCAGCCGGATGCCGAGCTGGGCCTCGATTTCGTGGCAAACGAAGCGCGTCGGATGCCGGAATTGCGCGCCGCGATGTCGAATGCCTTTGCCTTCGGCGGTACGAATGCCGTGCTGGTCGCGCGACAGGTTTCCTGAAGAACCGGCCTGTCTCAAATCACGATACGTTTGCATCGATCAAGGAACCCGCCGAATCTGCGCGAGCAGGCGCTGCGCCTCAGCAGCACGCGGCGATGGCATCCATCAGACGAAGGTTGATCGCATGCTGCTCGCGCTGCCATCCGGCAAGCTCGTCGCCGCCGACATCGGGCTGCCGGTCCAGCGCACTCAGCCAGCGCTTCCACCAGGTCCGGTAGCGGTAACTCGAGACGTCTCCCGTGATGTCGCTGCCGATCAGGCGGCCCAGGAAAAAGGCGATCGTCTCCATCATATCTGCTTCGCTCATGCAGCCCTGGTCCCAGTTGGTGTGAGCGGCCGCCGTGCTCAGTACATCTTTGTCGATGGTGAGGTAGACCGGCGTGGGATCATGGCGAACGGATTCGCTGAATCGGTCCAGCAGCCCGGCCATGGAATCGAACGAAAGAAACCGCTCGCCCAGGCCGATGCGTGCTGCCCATGCGGTATCGACGCCGATACACCAATTGGTCAGCTTGCCGCTGCGTAGCGGCGTGAAGTAGTTTTCCCAGGCATGCGCCACCGCAACGTCACGCGAGGTAATGCCAAGCACGTGAACGTGGCCGACCCAGGGTAGCGCCGCAACGTGACGCACCCAGGATCCGCAATGGATGCCGAACGGGAACCGCATGTTGTCCGGATGATTGTCGAGCACCACGACGTTGAACATGCCATCCGCGGCGCGGCGCGCGACCAATGCCCTAGTGACGTGATGAAAGTCCCCGCTGCCGAGGAAGACCGTGCCGTGATTGCCTGGCAGCACGCGGCCCAGCGCCTGCGAAAAATCATCGAACGTGCGCATGCCGCAACCGAAGCGAATGCGTTCCTGCCACTCACCCATCGGCAGTACCCGGGAACCGGGCAGCGCCCCCACGGACCCGTCGAAATCAAGGACGACCGGGGACGTCATCGGCGTGGCCTTCGTGCCATTCGCGATCGCTTTCGAACCAGCGCGCGAATCGCCGCAGTATCGCCCCGAGCAGGCCGTTGCGAACATGCACGGCGTGACGGGTAAAAGTAAATTGCGCCCCCAGGTAGGCCTTGATTTCGGGATCGGTCCAGCCCGCCACGTAATGCGTCATTGCGTTCTCCAGCGCATACGCCAGATTGTGGAACCAGCTGATGAAATAAAGATTCAGCGCACGCGCGTCGGGATAGCGGAAACCCACGTACTTGTCGATCAGCTTGCCGCCGCTCCTGAAGCACAGGTTGAATCCGATCAGTTCTCCCTCGTGGCGGTATTCGAACACGATCCCGCCACTGGAAGCATCCTGCAGGAGCGCCCTGAAAAAATCGGCGCTGAGCAGATCGAAGTGAATCTCGCTCTGCCGGAATACATTGAGGTAGAGCGCGTAGTATTCGTCCAGCACTGCAGGGATGTCGAAGCGGCCGCTTCCGGTCGGCACAGCCTCGATCTGGAGGGCCTCGCGCAGGCGAAGCTTGCGCCGGATTTCTTTGCGTCGCCCCGCCGACAATCGCGAAATGTAGGCATCGACGGAAGCAAAGTCGATCGTCACATAGGCCAGCGCCTGGCCTTCCAGAAGCACGAACCCGGCAGCCTTGCACGCAGCAAGCAAAGCACACGCATGGGCGTTGCTTGCGGCATCCAGCAATGGGGAGGACTGCGGCACGTCCTTGATGATGAGAAACGGATATTCATCGGCGTAGCGCTCCTTCAGCGCAGCCACCAATGAAGCCGGCGCGACATGCGGCGGAAACAGGGCGTACTCGGAAACCGTGGTCCCCACGAAGCACGTCCGCGGACACAACAGCTTGCGCCAGTGGCGATATAGCGGAAGCCCCATCAAACGGCGCCTCGCCTGCTTGTCGAAAGTAGTCAGCAGGTCAAAACGCGTGCTGAACGCGGGCGCACCCTCCGGCGATACGAATGCCTCGAATTGCGCCGGCGGATGGGCGAGGAACTGTTGCACCAGCGAGTCGGGCTCCAGCGAATTGAAATAAGAAGTCACGCGGTTCGGATCTGATCGTATGGACGGCTATCCATTATCCGTGGCCGGCATGGGATCGACCATCTAAATCGGGATTTCATCCTAAAAAGCCGCACCGACGACCGTCACTTGTGTAGCATCATGTCCGACGATTTGCAGATCCGGAACGGCGCGATTCACATCACATTCGGCAATCGCGCCAATGCCGCCATCAGGGGAAAGGTGCTCACGCTGCGGCCCGCCGTGGTCAGGGATGCCCCGATCGTTCCGGTCGCCTGGGTTTGCGGCTATGCAGAGGGGCCCGCCAAGATGACAGTCGAAGGCGAGAACAGAACCGATGTTCCCGCGCGTTACCTTCCCTTCAAATGCCGGTCAGGCTGACGTCGTCCTCCAGATTCCACCCAACACAGAGGCACAGAGAACACAGAGAACACAGAGGACACGGAGAAAGGCTGCCGAGGGTGAAGAGCGGAAACCGTTGAAATGACTACGGTGGATGCCGTTGTACACACAGACGCAGCTGGAGAGTTGACAATTCGGTATCGGTCGATTCGGCGACCGCAAATGTAAATACTGTTGCTGACTAATTTCCGTTAGCTTTCTTCCGTTTTCTCTGTGTCCTCCGTGTTCTCTGTGCCTCTGTGTTGGGTTGAGGCATTACCGTTGGATTGATATCTTCTCGCCGTCGATCATCATCCACGCGCCCAGCGCGCTCATCAGCGCCAGGCCGGCGCTCAGCAGCATGATCCGGCGAAAGCCCGCCACGAAGGACTCGCCCACTGCCCGCCTGAGCATTGCGGCACTCGTTCCGTCGAGGTTGGATGGAAGCGCGGCGCCGGCAAGCTTGTCCCGCTGACCTTCGAGGAACGTCACGACTTCGCGCGATACATCCATCGCCGCCAGCTTCCCGGTCAGACTGGAATCGAATGTCCAGGCCATGATCATGCCGAACGCGGCAATCGCGAGCAGCGCCGCCGTCCTGGAGATCGCGTTGTTCACACCGGAGGCGATGCCCGCCTGCTCCGCGCCGATCGCATTCATGACCGTCGTGGTCAGCGGTGCGACGGTGACCGCCATGCCCAGACCCAGTACCACGACGGCGGGGAAGAAGGTCAGCCAATAGCTGCCGCCGATTCCGGGCCAGACGAACAGCGCAAAACCGGCAGCCGCGATCGCCGGTCCTGCCACGAGCGGAAGCTTGGCGCCGACGCGATCGACTAGGCTTCCGGACCAGCGCGACAGGAAGAACAGGATGAGGATGAACGGCAGCAGCGCCGCGCCCGCCGCGGTCGCCGAATATTCCTGGACCTGGATCAGGTTGAGCGGAAAGAAGAACAGCCCGCCGCCCAAGGCGGCATACAGCCACAATGTCAGCAGGTTTGCGCCGGCAAAGTTGCGGTTCCGGAACAAGGACAACGGGATCATGGGCGAGCGAGTGCGCCACTCCACCGCCACGAACAGCCCCATCGCAACGCATCCGGTCAGCAGCGCGGCAAGCACAGGGGCCGAGTGCCAGTGCCCCGCGGGCGCTTCGATGAATGCATAGACGATTCCACCGAGCCCGACCGTCGCGAGAAGCGCTCCCCAGCCGTCGAGCGCACGGGCGGCTGCGCTGCGGCTCTCGGGAACATGACGCCAGCCGATTGCCAGCACGACCGCAGCCAGGGGTACGTTGATGAGAAACGCCCACTCCCAGGAATAGCGATCCACCAGGAATCCGCCGATGACGGGACCGACCGCCGCCGTAATGCCGCTGAAGCCGGACCAGGTGCCGATCGCGCGGCCGCGTTCGTTTTCCGGGAAAGAAGCGCTGATGAGCGCCAGGCTTCCGGGCACCAGCAAGGCCCCTCCGACGCCCTGTACCCCTCGCGCCAGAATCAGCATGAGCACATCGCGCGACAGCGCGCAGCCCGCGGACGCCGCGGCAAAGATCGCGACACCGACCATGAAAACATTGCGCCGTCCAAAATGGTCGCCGAGCGCACCGCCGACCAGCAACAGCGACGCCAGGAACAAAGCGTACGATTCAACCACCCATTGCATTTCCGACGCAGTAGCCCGCAGATCGTGCTGGATCGACGGCAGCGCGACATTCACGACCGTTCCATCGATGAAGGCCATGCTCGACCCGATGATCGTCGCTGCAAGAACCCATCGCTTGACCGACGGCGCGTGCGTTACCGCCGCACCCGCATGCTGGATGAGTGCGTCGTCGCAGGGGGACTTTCCGATCTGGTTCATTTCGCTTGGTACCCGGCATGCACGAATGGGTCAGAATGCCCGAGAACAAGCGGTGATGTTGCGCAATGCGGCATCGACGCATCAATACCTGGCGTTGAATTGCGTTTGACCAACTTGTCTGCAAGGCGATAAATTCATGGTTGGCCAATAAGGAGGCGTATTCAAATCCCTATCGGTCCTGTTTCAAGCCCCCGCGCATCCGCGCGCCGGCCGATAAGCCGCGGTACAAACAGGAGGAATCCGATGCGCATGCTCGCCAAGGCAGTAGTCACTACCATCCTTCCCGTCAAGGATATGGCCCGGGCTCGTGATTTTTACGAGAAGAAGCTCGGACTCGAACCCAAAGGATTCGCTGCCGACGGCAATTATCTGTTTGCCTGCGGGGGCGACGCCCAGATCGCGCTGATCACCAAGTCCGAAGGCACCAAGGCCGAGCATACGGCGCTGAGCTTCGAAGTCCAGGGCATCGAGCGCGTGATCTCGGATCTGCAGGCCGAGGGCATCGTGTTCGAAGATTACGATTTCCCCAACCTCAAGACCGTCGAGCACGTGTGCGTCCTCGGCTCGGAGAAGGCGGCCTGGTTCAAGGACAGCGAAGGCAACTATCTTTGCGTACATGAGGGACCGCACTGATCCATGCAGAACAGGAAACTCGAACAGGCCGTGCAATTTGCGGTCGACCACGAAACGCCGTGGACGCGCAAGATCGACGACAGGTGGGGCATTCACCATGAGGATCCGCCGCCGTGGAACCGCCTGCTCGGGCCCGTGCACGATCGCGGGCCGGTGTCCGGCACCATCGTCCTGAACGGAAAAACACTGACGTCGTGGGGCGAGCCGGATCGCGCCGACGTCACCTTCAGCATCGCGAAAACCTATCTCGCCCTGCTGGCCGGCGTTGCATATGACCGAGGCCTGCTGCCCGACGTCAACGAACCCGTCGGCGCGAAGGTTCGTGGTATCGGTTTCGATACCGGTCGCAACGCGCAAGTCACCTGGCAGCATCTGTTGCAGCAAACCAGCGAGTGGGAAGGCACGTGCTTCGGCCTGCCCGACCAAGTTGACCGCTATCGCGTTCTTTCGTTTCAGGGAGGCAAGGCGGCGGGGAAGAAAGGCGATCCGCGGCCGCTGCAGGCACCGGGGACATTCTGGGAATACAACGATGTCCGCATCAACGCGTTGTCGCTCGCGTTGCTGCATTTGTTCGGGCGCGCGCTGCCGGACGTGTTTCGCGAGGCCATCATGCAACCCGTCGGCGCCAGCGATGGCTGGCGCTGGGTCGGCTATGACAATTCGTGGATCGAGTTGAACGGTCGCAGGGTGCAGTCCGTTCCCGGCGGCACGCACTGGGGCGGCGGCATGTCCATCGGCAGCCTCGACCAGGCCCACGTCGGCCAGCTATTCCTCGATGACGGCAAGGCAAACGGCCGGCAGGTGATCTCGGCGGACTGGATCCGGCGCATGCGCACGCCATGCAGCATGTCGCCTTTCTACGGTTACCTGGTCTGGCTCAATCACGCGCGACGTATTTTCCCCAGCGTGCCGGCGTCGAGCTACTTCGCCATCGGCGCGGGCAGTTCGTTTACCTGGATGGAGCCGGAGCGCGGCATGGTTCTGGCAGTACGCTGGATAGATGCGGAACATGCCGACGAATTCTTCGGCCGGGTATTGAAGGCACTGGACGAATGAGCGACGACAATATCGAACAAGGCGCGAATACGCTGCATACCCGGTTCCGCCCGATCCTCATCGGCATCCTGATCGTCGGACTGGGCAGCGCGCTGCTGATATTCCTGTTCGCAGAGATAGGCCCCGCCAATCCTCTTGGCGAGCCGGGCGAGTCCAAGATGTACGTGCACGACATGGTCCTCTACGGCGGCAAGACGAACATGGTCATGGGCGAATTCTCGGAATGGCTCGGCAGCCTGTGGCATGGTAAGCGGCTGGCGTTCACCGTCGCCGCCATTACGCTTTTACTCGCCGCCGCCTTCTACTACTTCTTCGCCCCCCTGCCGCCTGATGAATCCAACAATAATGACTAAACCCAACACGGATACCCTAGATAACAACGACAGCATCGCCGCGGACAGCGACGGGAACCGAGGAAAGGCTGGCGCCTTCGCAGGGACCGTCGAAGCAGAAGCCATCGGCGATGCGGTACATCGCACCATGGTGTGCGCACATCAGCACCTCACCGTCGTAGACATGGAACTCGTCCGGTTCGTAGTTCAGCGGAATGTGAACATGCGCACAGCGGTTGCGATAG
>JANXPQ010000005.1 GCA_025357235.1 Betaproteobacteria bacterium | reverse complement strand
TACTGGTCCGGTTCGCGGCCGTGGAAGGCCGAGCCCTCGAGCTTGATGCCACGGAAGACGTAACCCAGGGTCACCACGCCGAAGGTGACGTGCGTCGAATCCAGCCAGTGATGGGAGATTGGCGCTTCGGGGTTGTCGATGCCGGAGAAGCGATGCATGAACGCGGGCGGCCCGAGTGCGGGTTCGCCCGGCAGGCCGGCATAGCCGAACACCGAACTGTCGTCCGTCAACGGCAGACTATAGCTCGCCGCCAGTTCCATGAACAGATCATGCGGATGCTGCCTATCGATCAATGGTGTATGGCCATCGGCCGTCTCGCCGGTCTGCAACAGCAACGGATAACCGTTCTTGCCCATCAGCGGATCCGCGGAAACCATGCCGCGAAGCCCAAGCGTGCCTTCGCCGAGCGGTCGCTGGCCCATCATCATCAGCATGCTGGAACTGAAGGTCTTGCTGTCGCCTCTCGGCCCGCCCTGGTCGTCGTAGATCAGGTTGGCGTAACCGTGGATCATCGTCATCCATTCGCTCCCCATGGTATGTATGCCTTCTTGCGGCGAGGAATCCGGCTGCCAGCTGGTGCCCGATGCCTCCCGCGTCATCGGGTAGGCCCCGTACATTCCGGACATCGCATGGCCCATACCGGAGTGGGCCATGCTGGAATGGGCCATGCTGGAATGATCCACGCTCGAATGGTCCACGGCGTCGGCGGAGTCCTCCGCAAGTACGGGGGATGCCCAGACTACGATCAATAAGGTCAATGCGGAACTACGAATGCATTTCATAGGGGCCTCGCTGAATAGCTTATTGCTCATCGCGCCTGCGAGCGAAACGGCGGGCCAATCGGCCAGCGCCGCTCGGTCGGGCGCACACGAAAAGCACACTGGCGCGTGCCAGCGGGCTTGCTAAACGAGTAGGGATCGCGGAGGTCGGTAGGGGCCGTCGATGCCCGGACCCGGAGACGGAACCGAAGTGGACGACGCGGGCGGCATGTCCCGCATGGCGAGTGGTGGCATAAGAGTAGCGGAGGGCGTCAACAGCGTGCCCGCGCAATGGGCCATGCATCCGGCGCACTTGGTTCCGTGCGCGGAGCCGTTGCAGTGGTTCGCCGCAGAGTGATGCGTTGCCGTCGCATCTTCAGCGCCGGCGGCGTGAGTGCCCGCCGAATGATGATGTCCGCCGGACATCATCATTCGGCGAGCGTCCCTTTCGCCGAGGGCCGCGAGGTCGCAAAACAGCATCGTGGCGGTCGCCAGGCCTTGCGCCGGCAAGGCAACGAGCAACAGCCAGAAGAGTGTCGTTTTGAATCGGCGGCGCATGGATTCGGGCGTTCGCTCAGGAGCAGAGTGGAGTCATTCTACGATCTTTCATGTCATGCCACTGCATCAGACTGGTCACCGGCGCATGCGTTCCCCGCATCGCGCCGGGAATCCGCTCAGCTCAACGGTATGACCAGGAATCCGGCACGCGGAAAGTGCACGACGACCTCGCCGGCCCTCTCGTCCTTGCAGCGGATGGCGATGTGTTGGGCCGACAGGGAAACGATGGTCCCTTGCACCGGGATCTTGCCGTAGTCATCCGGGATTACTTGCACGCGATCGCCGGGTTTGCGCCCGTTCAGGTCGCCGGCGTCTTCGGCAGTTGGCGTTTGCGGCGTGGCATTGCGCGCAATCTCCAGCGCTTCGGCGGATGACAATTCGCGTTCGCGCGTACCGTGGCCGATGTCTTTCACGCGCTGCTCCCATGCCAGCATTTTCGGGAAGCGTTCGAAGAGTTTCGCCGCGTCGGGCAGGTTGCCGCGCACGTACCAGATGTTCATGTAGGCATGAACGTCTCCCAGGCCCGGCAGCGGGCCCCCCAGAAAAGCGCGTCCGTCATGAAGCTGTGTTTCGATCCAGTCGACATGTGCGCGCAGCTGGTCGCGCATTTGCGGAATGGCCGCCTTCATGGCGTCGACATCGAATTTCTGGCCGCGCAATTGTTCGCGGTCTTCGCGAAACTCCTTCGGCACCTGGTCGGCGAGCGAGCCGAACACGAGGTTTACCGTGTTCTGGAAAAACGATCGGTCGGTCCACATGCCCAGCCCCCACGCGATGCCCGCGTTGCCGGCGGGATAGAGAGTGGGCTGCGGAAAACGGCGTTCGAGTTCGCGGATGATGATCTGGGTGTCGCAATAGATATCCGCGCCGATCTGCAGGGTCGGCGTGCGCCGGTAACCGCCGGTCATCGGCATCAGGTCGGGGCGCGGCATGATCCGCGGAATCAGCACCGAGGTCCATGCGATGTTCTTGATGCCGAAAACGACGCGGACCTTTTCGGAAAAAGGCGATTTTTCGAAATGGTGCAGGATGATCGGAAACGGATTGGCCATGCGTGCCTCAGGAAAGGAATGCGATCAGATTATCGAGTACGTCGTCGGGTTTTTCCGCCATCAGGGAATGTCCGGACCCTTCGAGTGCGACGACCTTCACGTCGGGTAATTTCGAGGCGAGGTCTTTCGCGATTTTCATCGGCGTCATCAGGTCGCGCTTGCCGAGGACCAGCAGGACAGGGCACTTCACGTTCTGCGCGGCTTCGAGTCCAGACACGTAGTCGTTGCACGCGCTGAAATCGGCATGCAACACGCCGTCGCCGGAGCGTTCCATCAGGCGCATCGCGGAACCCATCATCCACATGCCCGGCACGCGGTTGCCGCCGAGCTGCGCCGCATTGCTGTGCGCATAGACGTTGATCATTTCGTAGGCGGCGTGATCGTTCGCCTTTGCTGCATTCAGCAGCGGCTCCGAGACCTGGATCGGTACCGACGTCCCGATCATCGCCAGTTTGCGGACGCGTTGCGGATGGCGCGCCGCGGTTTCCAGCGCGACCAGCGACCCCATGCTGTGGCCGACCAGGACCGCGGTGCCGGCGCCAGCAGCGTCCATGAACCGGATGATCCACGCCGCCAGATCGCCGATTGATTCAAGGGCAATGCCGGCCGACTTGCCGTGGCCGGGCAGGTCGACGGCGAATGCATTCCAGCCGTGATACGCGAAGTAGCGGCTTTGCAGCGACCAGACACTGTGGTCGTTGGCGGCGCCATGGATGAATATTACCGTCGGCCGCGTCGGATCGAAAACGCGGTTGGCCGTGTAGGCGTATATTTTTTTGTTGTCGACCGTCAGCTGCATTGCAGTTTCGTAATCCTCGCAACAGATCCGCTGCTGCGGCGGGCTGCGCAAGCATATACACTGATGCCGGTCGCGTGCAACCTCGGGACAAACAGGAGCGCGTGGCCCAAGCGTGCGCGCCGAAGAGCGCAATCCGGCGCTTCGCAGTCAATAACACCATGGAGGAACCCGTCATGATTCGCAAGCGAGTTGCATTAGCGGTGGCATCGGCAATGGGAATGGCGTTCGCGGTCGGCGTCGCGGTCGGTCAGAATGCCCCCACGGAAAACAAAGGCGTCTCAGTCAGCGCGCCAACCTTCGTCGATCTGAGCAACGAAGTGGACAGCATCGCCGGCAGGCAGTTACGCATGCGCACGGTGACAATCGAACCTGGTGGCGTGGTGGCCTTCCACAGCCACAAGGGGCGGCCGGCGGTGGCCATTGCGCAGGGCGGCACGCTGACCGAGCACCTCGAAAATGGCGATGTCCATGACCATCCGCAGGGAGAGGCCTGGACGGAAGCCAATGGCATCAGCCATTGGGCCGAGAACAGGGGCGACGCTCCGGTGAAGGTCGTCGCCTGCGACGTCTTCAAGCCCTGACACGCGGATAACGTCCTGTCCGGCGCGGCCAAGCCGGGCAGCGGGGTCAGCTCGTGACGATCGCCACCGCGACGTCCCCGACGTTGTCTTCCAGAATTTTCACGTTCGGGCTCATGTGCGTCATCTGCGCCGTGCCGAAGATCGTGGCGAAGGCCACATCGGTTGCATCGCGGCCGGTGCCGATGCGCGTGACCTGGTTGCGTGGCGCCAGTTCGGTCGGATCGAACAGGTACCAGCGCCCGCCGAGGAAAGCCTCGAACATCGCGTGGAAATCGGGCGGCGGATCCGGAAAATTGGCGTAGCTCGCAATGAAACGCGCCGGTATGTTGAGCGCGCGGCAGAAAGCAATGGCGAGATGCGCGAAATCCCGGCAGACCCCGGCGCGGTGGACGATGACGTCCGCAGCCGATGTGTTGGGATTCGAACTGCCGATCTGGTACTGGATGTGTTCGCGTATCCACCGGCAGACCGCTTCGACCCGGGAATAGCCTGGCGCGAGGCCGCCGAACTCGAGTTGCGCCATGCGCATCAGCAGGTCCGACTGGCAATAACGGCTCGGAAAGATGAAGGGAATGGTTTCCATCGGCAACATGGCGATCGGCGATTCCTGGATGACCGCGGGATCGCCCACCATGTAGTTTAGCCCGACTGTCGCGCGATAAGAGACCTTCAGCGGTCCCGGATTCGCGCGGATGCGCACGAAGCGGTTTTCCAGAAGCGGATCGGTGAATTCCTCGAACGGCAGCGGTGGATCGAACGCCAGGGTTTCTTCGATGATCAACTGATACTGGTTCTTCGCGGCCTGAATGTTGAAGACGAAATCGCTCGGTTGTTGGACGTTGTAGCTCAGTTCGTTGTCGATGCTGACGCGGATCATGATCGGTATTCGGGCTGCCTGTTAGGGTCGGTGTGACACTACGATGCGTGATGGAGTTCCGGCATAACGTCGCGTTGACGCACATGTTCGCTGCATGCATGCCCGCCAACGGGCCGGGTCCGCCTGGGCTCACATCCCCCAACGTAGTGCGGCGGTGTGAACGGGTGCGTCCCACAGCGCGAGCATAGGTTTGTCTACGGCAGTCAGGGTGATGGAACATCCAGCCATATCGAGCGATGTCACGTAAGGGCCGGTGAGGTAGCGCACCGCTTTGATGCCGGCGCCCGCCAACAGCTTGCGCACCGCATGCACCATGAGATACAGCTCCAGCGCCGGTGTGCCGCCGAAGCCGTTGACCAACAGAATGACTTCCTGCCCGTGCTTCGGCGACAGTTCCTTGAGGATGGCACCGGTCAGCTCGGCAGCAATGTCGTCGGCGTCGCTGAGTTTGACGCGCCGCCGGCCGGGCTCGCCGTGGATGCCCACCCCCATTTCCATTTCGTCCGCGCCGAGCTGGAATGTCGGTTTTCCTGCGGCGGGCACAGTGCACGAAGTCAACGCTACACCCATCGAGGCCGTCGCCCTGTTGACGCTCTCGCCCAGCGTCTTCAGTGCGGCGAGCTTGCCAGCGCCTTCGGCTGCGGCACCGACCATCTTTTCGACAATGAGCGTCCCGGCCACGCCGCGCCGGCCGGTGGTGTAGGTGGAATTTTCCACAGCGACGTCGTCGTTGACGATCACGGTGGCATTGTCGCGTTCGAACATGTCGGCGGCCATCTGAAAATTCATCATGTCGCCGGAGTAGTTCTTGACGATGAAGAGCACGCCCGCGCCGGTTTCCACCGCTTCGGCGGCGGCGAGCATCTGGTCGGGCGTGGGCGATGTGAACACATGGCCCGGACAGGCGGCATCGAGCATGCCGTGGCCGACGAAGCCGGCGTGCAACGGCTCGTGGCCTGAACCGCCACCGGAGATCAAGGCGACCTTGCCCGGCCGGATGGTGCGCCTGCGCACGAACAGGTGTCCTTCGCCGAGCGAGACGATGTCGCCATGCGCGGCGGCAAAGCCGTCCAGCGATTCGGCAAGGACATCGTCGACGTGGTTGATGAGTTTCTTCACGGGAAACCTGTGATTTGTTATTTTGATATCCGCAGGCTGTCACAGACCGCGCCGATGATCAACGCCATCGAGCGCGAGCCGGGATCGACATGACCAAGCGCGCGTTCGCCGAGGAAGGAGGCGCGGCCCTTGATGGCGTCCATCTGCGCCGTGGCCTGGGCGGCGTCGAGTGCGCATTGACGCACGCGGGCTGGCAGATCCTCTTCCCCCGATGCGCCGGAGTCCTCGAGCAGGCGCCGCACCGGATCGAGCACATCGAGCAGGGTTTTCTGCCCGACTTCCGCCTTGCCCAGGCGGGTAAGGGCGGTGATGCCCGTGCCCAGTGCGCGCGCCAGGTCGGCGTGTCCGGGCGCGGGCGGCAGGTCCCTGGCCAGCGTCACCAGCAAGGTGCCGAATACCGGCCCGGATGAGCCACCGATCGTGCTGATGCAAATCATGCCCATGGTTTTGAGGGCGTCGTTGAGCGACTTCGATTCAAGCTCCGGCAATCTGGCCTGGATCGCCAGCGCGCCACGCTTCATGTTCAGCCCGTGGTCGCCATCGCCGATGGCCTGGTCGAGCGCGGTGAGTTCGTCGGCGTGGTCGACCAGCGTCTTAACGGCGGCGCGAATGAGCGCGATGTGCGGCATGATGAAAGTCCGGTCGATCAGGTTCCGCTGCGACGACTTGCGTCTGGATTGGCAGATTGCCCGCGGCGCAACGACTCATTTCGGGCACGCCCGAGACTAATGCCGGGCCGCCGGAGGGTCAAGGCAGAGGCAGGGATTCGCAAGGGATGGGCCAGTCCGGCTTTGCTGAAGGAGGACTGCAAAGCAAAGGCGAGACCGCGTTTCCCGTCCCCGCTCCCGCGTCGTACCATACGCTTCAGGACTTCAATTGCGCTCAGGAGAGGTGATGCACAAGGTTTTTGTCGATGGACAGGAAGGCACGACGGGACTCCAGATCCGTGACCGGCTGCTCGGCCACGGCGGCGTCACGCTGATCGAGATCGACCCCGCCAGGCGCAAGGACACTTCGGAAC
>JANXPQ010000567.1 GCA_025357235.1 Betaproteobacteria bacterium | reverse complement strand
GGTCAATACGCTCGGCAAGATGCCGAAGGACTTGTTCTCGGAATTCGAGGGCAAGCAGGTCGAGCAACTGCCGATGGGTGATGTCAAGTACCACCAGGGCTTCTCTTCGGACATCATGACGCCCGGCGGACCGATGCACCTGACGCTGGCATTCAATCCTTCGCACCTCGAAATCGTCAACCCGGTCGTCGAAGGTTCGGTCAGGGCGCGCCAGCACCGGCGCAGGGATCGCGATGGCACGCAGGTATTGCCCATCGTGCTGCATGGCGACGCGGCCTTCATCGGCCAGGGTGTGGTCATGGAAACGCTCAACCTGTCGCAGACCCGCGGTTACGGCACCGGCGGCACGCTGCACGTCATCATCAACAACCAGATCGGTTTCACCACGTCAGATACGCGTGACACGCGTTCGACCCTGTATTGCACGGACGTTGCGAAAATGGTCGAAGCGCCGATCTTCCATGTGAACGGAGACGATCCCGAAGCGGTGGCGCTGGTGACCGAGATCGCGCTGGACTTCCGCATGGAATTCCACAAAGACGTCGTCATCGATCTGGTGTGTTTCCGCAAACTCGGCCATAACGAGCAGGACGAGCCGATGGTGACGCAGCCCCTGATGTACAAGCTGATTGCCCAGCATCCCGGCACGCGCAAAGTCTATGCTGAAAAGCTGGCCGCGCAGGGCGTGATCAAGCCGGCGGACGTCGATGAAATGATCAAAACCTATCGCGACGCGCTGGATGCCGGTTTTCACACCAACAAGACCATTCTTTCCAATTACAAGCCGCCGTTCCAGGTGAACTGGGCGCCGTTCAAGAACATTCCGTGGACCTACAAGGCGGTCACCGGCCTGCCGATGGACTCATTGAAGCAGCTCGCCACGAAGCTCTCGACGGTCCCGCAGCATTTCAAATTGCACCCCCGGGTCGAAAAAATTGTCGCCGACCGTCGCGCCATGGCGGCGGGCACGGTGCCGCTCGACTGGGGCATGGCCGAGAACCTGGCTTATGCATCGCTGCTCAAGGATGGTTACGCGGTACGTCTGTCGGGACAGGACAGCGGCCGCGGCACCTTCTTCCATCGGCATGCGGTGTGGCATGACCAGAACCGCGAGCGCTGGGATGCGGGTACCTATATTCCGTTGCAGCACATCAGCGAGAACCAGCCTGACTTCGTGGTGATCGATTCGGTACTTTCCGAGGAGGCGGTGCTTGGGTTCGAATATGGCTACGCCACCGCGGAACCGAATGAGCTGGTGATCTGGGAAGCGCAATTCGGGGATTTCGGCAACGGCGCGCAGGTCGTGATCGACCAGTTCATTGCCGCGGGCGAGGTCAAGTGGGGAAGAATCTGCGGCCTCGCGCTGATGCTGCCGCACGGCTATGAGGGCCAGGGCCCGGAGCACTCTTCAGCGCGGATCGAACGTTATCTGCAATTGTGCGCGGACTACAACATGCAGATCTGCATTCCTTCGACGCCTGCGCAGATGTTCCACCTGCTGCGCCGGCAGATGATCAGGCCGTTTCGCAAGCCGCTGATCATCATCAGCCCGAAAAGCCTGCTGCGCCACAAGGAATCCATCTCGTCGCTGGAAGATCTGGCCAACGGCGAATTCCAGGTCGTGATCCCGGATGCGGAATTGCAGAATACACAGAAGGTCAAGCGCGTGGTCTTCTGCAGCGGCAAGGTTTATTTCGATCTGGTGGCGGCGCGACGCGAGCGCGGCATCGACGACATCGCCATCGTGCGGCTGGAGCAGCTTTATCCGTTTCCGCACGACCAGTTCAAGGTCGAGATCGATCGCTACAAGGATGCGAAGGAAATCGTCTGGTGCCAGGAAGAGCCTGGCAACCAGGGCGCGTGGCACCGCATACAGCACTACCTGCAGCGCCAGATGCTGCCCCATCAGAAGTTGTCGTACGCATTGCGGCCGTCATCTTCCACGCCTGCGGGCGGCTACCTGGCCTTGCACAACCAGCGGCAAAAAGCGGTAGTGGACGCTGCCCTGTCCCACGGCGTCTAGAAAATGAACTCGAGCGGATACGCTGAATCAACAAGGAACAAGCCATGTTAGTCGAGGTAAAGGTCCCGGCCCTGTCTGAATCGGTCGCCGAGGCAACGTTGCTGTCGTGGCACAAGAAGCAGGGTGAATTCGTCAAGCGCGACGAAAACCTGATCGATATCGAGACGGATAAAGTCGTGCTTGAACTGCCGGCACCGGCATCCGGCGTGTTGAGCAAGGTCATCAAGAGCGACGGAGGAACAGTCGCCAGCAACGAGGTGATCGCGACCATCGATACCGAAGCAAAAGCGCCCGCCGGCGTGACGCAGACGGTCGCCGCTGCGGCTCCTCCCAAGGCGGCTGCCAATGCGCCCGCAGCCAGGGCCGAGCCACCGGCAGTCATGCCGTCGGCGAAGAAAATCGCCGCCGACAACAACCTCGATACGTCGCAGATCAGCGGCACCGGCCGCGGCGGTCGCGTCACCAAGGAAGACGTAACGAGCCAGTTGCAGGCGCCGGTGCCCGCGGCGAAGCCATCGGTGCCTGCGCCTTCCCCGGTAAATGTCGATCGGATTCTGGGTGACCGACCGGAGCAGCGCGTGGCCATGTCGCGCCTGCGCCAGCGTGTCGCCCAGAGGCTGGTGGAGTCGCAAGCCACGGCTGCAATCCTGACCACGTTCAACGAGGTCAACATGCAGCCGGTCATGGACATACGCAATCGCTACAAGGACAAGTTCGAGAAGGAGCATGGCGTCAAGCTCGGCTTCATGTCGTTTTTCGTGAAGGCCGCCGTCCACGCACTGAAAAGATTCCCGGTCGTGAATGCCTCGGTGGATGGCACCGACATCGTCTATCACGGCTATTTCGACGTGGGTATCGCGGTAGGCAGCCCGCGCGGGCTGGTGGTGCCGATCCTGCGCAATTGCGATCAGCTTTCCTTTGCGGATGTCGAGAAGCAGATTGCCGATTTCGGCAAACGCGCCCAGGACGGCAAGCTCACCATCGAGGAACTTACCGGCGGTACCTTCTCGATTTCCAACGGCGGTGTATTCGGTTCCATGCTCTCTACGCCCATCATCAACCCGCCGCAAAGTGCAATCCTGGGCGTACATGCGACCAAGGACCGTCCAGTCGCGGAAAACGGAGAGGTCGTCATCCGTCCGATGAATTACCTCGCGCTGTCCTACGATCATCGCATCGTTGATGGCCGCGAAGCCGTGCTGTTCCTGGTGGCGGTCAAGGACGCGCTGGAAGACCCGGCGCGGCTGCTGCTGGAACTCTGAAGCCAATGGCAAAATCCTTCGATGTTGCGGTGATCGGAGCCGGCCCCGGCGGATACACGGCGGCCATTCGCGCCGCGCAGCTCGGATTCAATACTGTTTGCATCGATGACTGGAAAAACGCCAAGGGCAAAGGCAGCCTGGGCGGAACCTGTCTGAATGTCGGCTGCATTCCTTCCAAGGCATTGCTCGAATCTTCGGAAAATTACGAGCGCGCGCTGCACAAGTTCGTCGAGCACGGCATCACCGTGAAGGAAGTCGCCATCGACGTGGCGAAGATGATGGCGCGCAAGGACAAGATCGTCGATACCTTCACCGGCGGCATCGGACTGCTGTTTCGCAAGAACAAGGTCACGTCGATGCATGGCCGCGGGCGTTTCGCCGGCAAGGCGGGGGCCTATCAGATCGAAGTCAGGGACGGGGAAACCACTGAGACGATTGAAGCCAAGCACGTGATCATCGCCACCGGATCCAGCGCGCGGCAGCTTCCGTTCGCTGCGGTGGACAATGACCGCATTGTGGACAACGTGGGGGCATTGTCGTTGCCCGATATCCCGAAACGCTTGGGCGTGATCGGCGCCGGCGTCATCGGGCTGGAAATGGGCAGTGTGTGGAAACGGCTGGGTTCCGAAGTGACGGTGCTCGAGGCTTTGCCCGCATTCCTGCAGGCTGCCGACGACCGGGTGGCCAAGGAGGCGTTCCGGGTTTTCACCAAGGTGGTGGGACTGGACATCCGGCTCGGCGTCAAAATCAGTAGCGTCAAGAATTCCAAAAAATTGGTGACCGTGGATTTTACCGACGCTGTTGGCGATCAGAAAATGGAGTTCGACAGGCTGATCGTAGCCGTTGGGCGGGTCCCGAATTCGGCGAACCTCGGCGCGGAAGCAGTCGGACTCAAGGTCGACACGCGCGGCTTCGTGGAAGTGGACGAACATTGCCGCACCAGCCTCGCGGATGTCTATGCGATTGGAGATGTGGTGCGTGGACCGATGCTCGCGCACAAATCATCGGAAGAGGGCGTTGCGGTTGCCGAAATGATCGCCGGCCAATCCGGCCACGTGAATCTGGAAACAGTCCCCTGGGTCATCTACACGTCCCCGGAAATCGCCTGGGTCGGCAAGACCGAGCAGGAGTTGAAGGCAAAGGGTGTCGAATATCGCGTCGGACAGTTTCCGTTCATCGTCAACGGTCGCGCACGGGCAATCGGCGAGACGGCCGGTTTCGTGAAAATGCTCGCCGATGCAAAGACCGATCGCATCCTCGGCGTCCACATGATCGGGCCCTATGCGTCCGAATTGATATCGGAAGCTGTGGTGGCCATGGAGTTTGGTGCGGCATCCGAAGATATCGCGCGCATCGTGCATGCGCATCCCACCCTGGCGGAAGCCATGCACGAAGCGGCGCTCGCCGTGGACAAGCGCACGATCAATCTCTGATGGGCCAGCCGGCACAGGCGAGCGATTCCCGGTCCTTTGCCGATCTTGCCAAGCAGGCAGCCCATTCCCACGGTTTCTCGCTGGATTTTTCGCAACTCGCGGCACTCGCGCATTTCGAGCGGCTGCGCGACGAATTGATCGAATCCGAACAGGCGGGGCAGTCGCTGTTGCGCGTATTTCTGCGCCAGCGGCCGGTTCGCGGCCTTTATCTCTGCGGCGGCGTGGGCCGTGGAAAAAGCTTCCTGATGGAGGCATTTTTCGATTCGGTTCCGATCGAGCGTAAGAACCGCGTGCATTTCCACCGCTTCATGCAGGACATCCACCATCGCCTGCGTGATTTGCAGGGCGTGGAAAATCCGCTGCTGCACATCGCGCGCGACATTTCGCAACAGCTGCGCATGCTATGCCTGGACGAGTTCCATGTCACCGATATCGGCGATGCGATGCTGATGCGCAATCTTCTGCAAGGCCTGTTCGACCAGGGACTGGTACTGGTAACGACTTCCAACCAGAAACCGGACGATCTGTACCTCAATGGGCTGCAGCGCGCCCAGTTCGTACCGGCGATCGAATTGATCAAGCAGCATCTTGATGTCGTTCAGGTCGACGGCGGCGCGGATTATCGCCTGCGCGTGCTGGAAAAGGGCGGTGTGTTCCACTTCCCGGCCGATGCGGCCGCCGAGGCCGCGATGGCACGAACCTTCGAAGCGATCACCGGCGGGCCGGGACAGCGGGATGTCGGGTTTGAAATCGAAGGCCGTGTGATTCGTGCGCTGCGCACCGGCCCGGGTGCAGGATGGTTCCGCTTCGAGGAATTGTGTGTCGGTCCGCGCGGCCAGGCCGATTACATCGAACTTGCCCGCCGTTTCCATACGGTCCTCATCTCCGCTGTGCCGCGCCTGGGGATGAAAGAAGCGGATCGCCGACGGCGCTTTACCTGGCTGATCGATGAATTCTACGATCGTCGCGTCAAGCTCATACTTTCGGCGCAAGCGCATTTGACGGAGTTGCTGCAAGGCGTTGCCGGCGACGCGGAAATCGAACGGGCCGCCAGCCGATTGGTCGAGATGCAAACCCGCCAGTATCTGAGCGAACCCCACCTCGCTTAATATCTGAGAAATTGCACGGAGGAGAAACGAAATGGCGGCGCTGAAAGCTTTTCGGATTTTCAACGAAGACGGCAAGGTTGCGAGCCGCTATGTCGACCTGCAGATCGACGAACTGGACGCGGGCAACGTCGTGATCAAGGTCGCGTATTCGGGCGTCAACTTCAAGGATGCCCTGGCTGCGACCGGAGCGGGCCGGATCATTCGCCGTTTTCCGTGCGTCGGCGGAATCGATCTTGCGGGAACCGTTACGGAATCGGGCGATGCGAGATTCAAGAAGGGCGACGCAGTCATCGCCACGAGTTACGACATAGGCGTCGCGCACGATGGCGGCTATGCACAATTCGCACGCATTCCCGCCGACTGGGTCGTACCTCTGCCGAAAGGCCTCGACCTGTTCGAATCGATGGCCCTGGGCACCGCCGGCTTCACGGCAGCCCTGGCCGTCGAGCGCATGGAGCACGACGGCCTGAGGCCCGGGAACGGACCTGTCATCGTAACCGGGGCGACCGGAGGCGTGGGCAGCATCGCGGTCGATATCCTCGCAGGCGCGGGATATCACGTCGTGGCGCTGACCGGCAAGGAGAACGAAACGGATTACCTCAAGGGCCTGGGCGCCAGGGAGGTCATGTTGCGAAGCAGCCTCGATCTCGCCAAGATCAAACCGCTCGACAAGGCGACCTGGGCCGGCGCAGTCGACAATCTTGGCGGCGAAGTCCTCGCGTGGATTGCGAGTACCATGCAGATCGGCGGCACGCTCGCAAGCATCGGTTTGGCGGCAAGCCACAAACTCGATACGACAGTCATGCCGTTCATCCTGCGCGGGGTCAGCCTGCTGGGCGTGGATTCGGTCAATGCGCCGATGCCGTTGCGCGAAAAAGTCTGGAAGCGTCTGGGCAGCGATCTTAAACCGCGACACCTGAATAGCATCGTGACCACCGTCGATTTTGCCGATCTGCCCGGCGTGTTCGAAAAAGTAATGAACGCAAAAATGCGCGGCCGCGCGGCCGTCAAGATCGCCTGAAAAAGGCGGCACCAAGGAGGAAACCGATGGCACAGCGCTACGCGGAATTTCATCGCCGCTCGATAGAAGACCGCGAAGGATTCTGGCGGGAGCAGGCACTGCTGATCGACTGGGAACGGTCGTTCGATCGCGTGCTCGACTACAGCCGTCCCCCGTTCGCCCGGTGGTTCGTCGGCGGTCTCACCAACCTTTGTCATAACGCCATAGACCGTCATCTCGCGGTGCGCGGCGACCAGAAAGCCCTCGTCTGGATCTCGACGGAGCTCGACAAGACCGCATCGTTCACCTACCGGCAACTGCATGAAGAGGTAAACCGTGTCGCCGCCATGATGCAGTCGCTTGGTTTGAAGCGCGGCGACCGGGTGATCATCTATATGCCGAACATGCCGGAAGCGGTGTTCGCGATCCTCGCCTGCGCGCGGCTGGGCGCAGTGCACTCCGTGGTGTTTGGCGGCTTTGCCGCAGCGAGCCTCGCGGCACGCATCGACGATGCGCGCCCCGCGCTGATGGTCACGGCAGACGGCGGCAGCCGCATGGGCAAGGTGATTCCGTACAAGCCGCTGGTGGATGAATCCATCAGGCTGTCGAAGCACCCGCCGGCCAAAGTTCTGATCTATCGCCGCGGCCTCGATCCGCAAATGCCGAACGTTCCGGGAAGGGATGTCGATTGGGCCGAGCTTGCCCGCAAGCACGAGCGCGCCGAGATTCCCTGCACCTGGCTCGAATCTTCCGAGCCGTCCTACATTCTTTATACCTCCGGTACCACCGGCAAGCCAAAGGGGGTCCAGCGCGACGTCGGCGGACACGCAGTCGCAATGGCCGCATCGATGAAATACATCTATTGCGGTGCCGCGGGCGAGACCATCTTCACCACATCCGATATCGGCTGGGCAGTGGGGCATTCGTACATCATCTATGCGCCTCTGATCGCAGGCCTCACCTCGATTCTTTACGAGGGCGTGCCGATACGGCCTGATGCCGGGGTGTGGTGGAAGATCGTGCAGGACTACAAGGTCGATGTCATGTTTTCTGCGCCCACAGCGATCCGGGTCCTGAAGAAGCATGATCCGGCGTTCCTGAAAAAATACGACCTGTCGTCCCTGCGGCATTTGTTCCTCGCCGGCGAGCCGCTGGATGTGCCGACGCATGAATGGATATCCGAGGGACTCGGCAAGCCGGTGATCGATCATTACTGGCAGACCGAGACCGGCTGGGCATTGCTGTCGAGCATCCCTGGCGTCGAAGCGACGCCGACTAAGTACGGCAGCCCGAGCTTTCCCGCTTACGGCTACAACGTGAGGCTCCTGAACGAAGTCACGGGACAGGAAATCGGCGCG
>JANXPQ010000551.1 GCA_025357235.1 Betaproteobacteria bacterium | reverse complement strand
GGCTTCGCGGTCGACGAGACGACCCTGCCGGCGAACCTGCGTCCGACGCACATCTCGCTCTTCGACGGCACCTTGCAGGGCCTGGTCCGCACCGACAAGCCGGCGTTCTGCTTCCAGGGCCACCCGGAAGCCTCGCCCGGTCCGCACGATATTTCATACCTGTTCGACCGCTTCACGGCGCTGATGACGCAAGCGATGACCGACAAGCAAGCGGAGAAGAAGAATGCCTAAGCGCACCGACCTGAAGACCATCCTCATCATCGGCGCCGGCCCGATCGTCATCGGCCAGGCCTGTGAATTCGACTATTCCGGCGCGCAAGCCTGCAAGGCACTGCGCGAAGAGGGCTATCGCGTCATCCTGGTGAATTCCAATCCGGCCACGATCATGACCGATCCGGAGATGGCGGATGTCACCTACATCGAGCCGATCAACTGGCAGATGGTGGAGAAGATCATCGCCATCGAGCGGCCGGACGCGCTGTTGCCGACGATGGGCGGCCAGACGGCGCTGAATTGTGCCCTCGACCTCGCCAGGCATGGCGTACTCGAAAAGTACGACGTTGAATTGATCGGCGCTTCCCGCGAGGCCATCGACAAAGCCGAGGATCGCGAGAAATTCAAGAAGGCGATGACCAGGATCGGGCTGGCGAGCCCGCGTTCCTCCATCGCGCACAGCCTCGAAGAGGCGTTGCAGGTGCAGGCCATGGTCGGCTTCCCGACCATCATCCGGCCCTCGTTCACGCTCGGCGGCACCGGCGGCGGCATTGCCTACAACAAGGAAGAGTTCGTCGCCATCTGCGAGCGCGGGCTCGACGCTTCGCCGACCCACGAACTGCTGATCGAGGAATCGGTGATCGGCTGGAAAGAGTTCGAGATGGAAGTGGTGCGCGACCACAAGGACAACTGCATCATCGTCTGCTCGATCGAAAACCTCGACCCGATGGGCATCCATACCGGCGACTCGATCACGGTGGCACCGGCGCAGACGCTGACCGACAAGGAATACCAGATCATGCGCGACGCCTCGATCGCCTGCCTGCGCGAGATCGGCGTCGATACCGGCGGATCGAATGTACAGTTCGGCATCAATCCGCAGGACGGCCGCATGGTCATCATCGAGATGAATCCGCGCGTGTCGCGCTCGTCCGCGCTCGCCTCGAAGGCGACCGGTTTTCCGATTGCCAAGATAGCGGCCAAACTCGCGGTCGGCTATACGCTCGACGAACTCAGGAACGACATCACCGGCGGCATTACCCCCGCCTCCTTCGAACCGACCATCGATTACGTCGTCACCAAGATTCCGCGTTTCGCGTTCGAGAAGTTCCCGCAGGCCGATTCCCGCCTGACCACGCAGATGAAATCCGTGGGCGAAGTCATGGCCATGGGCCGCACCTTCCAGGAATCCATGCAGAAGGCGCTGCGCGGGCTGGAAACCGGAATCGACGGTTTCGACGAGAAGACGACCGACCGCGAACTCATCGAGACCGAATTGGCCGATGCCGGGCCGGATCGCATCCTGTTCCTCGCCGACGCCCTGCGCATCGGCATGAGCCTCGAGGAAGTGCAGCAATTGACCCACATCGACCCGTGGTTCCTGGCGCAGATCGAGGACATCGTCCGCCAGGAGAAGGCGCTGGCCGGCAAACGCGTGGGGGACCTGAACCGCAACGCGTTGTTGACCCTCAAGCGCGCCGGATTTTCCGACCGCAGGCTGGCAAAGCTGTTGAACGCCACCCAGGACGCCGTGCGTGCCAAACGCTGGGAGCTCAACGTCCGGCCGGTCTACAAGCGTGTGGACACCTGCGCGGGCGAATTCGATACCCACACGGCCTACATGTATTCGACTTACGAGGAAGAGTGCGAGTCGCGGCCGACTGGTCGCAAGAAAGTCATGGTACTGGGCGGCGGGCCGAACCGGATCGGCCAGGGCATCGAGTTCGACTACTGCTGCGTGCACGCCGCACTGGCGCTGCGCGAAGACGGCTACGAGACCATCATGGTCAACTGCAACCCGGAAACGGTGTCGACCGATTACGATACTTCCGACCGCCTGTATTTCGAGCCGCTGACGCTCGAGGATGTGCTTGAGATCGTCGCGGTCGAGAAGCCCTTCGGCGTGATTGTGCAGTACGGCGGCCAGACGCCGCTGAAGCTCGCGCAGGATCTCGATGCCAACGGCGTGCCGATCATCGGCACCAACCCGGACATGATCGACTGCGCCGAGGATCGCGAGCGCTTCCAGAAAATGCTGGTGGAGTTGAAGCTCAGGCAGCCGCCCAACCGCACCGCACGCAACCCGGAAGCGGCGATCGCGCTGGCGCAGGAGATCGGTTACCCGCTGGTGGTGCGGCCATCCTACGTGCTTGGCGGCCGCGCGATGGAAATCGTGCACGAACAGCGCGATCTGGAACGTTACATGCGCGAAGCGGTGAAAGTTTCGAACGATTCCCCGGTTTTGCTCGACCGTTTCCTGAACGACGCGATCGAGGTCGACGTGGACGCGATCTGCGACGGAGAAGACGTCCTGATCGGCGGCATCATGGAACACATCGAACAGGCCGGCGTGCATTCCGGCGATTCGGCTTGCTCGCTGCCGCCGTTCAGCCTGTCCAATGCCCTTCAGGATGAACTGCGGCGCCAGACGGTGGCGATGGCCAAGGCATTGCAGGTGGTCGGCCTGATGAACATCCAGTTTGCAATCCAGAATGACGTCGTGTTCGTGCTCGAAGTCAATCCGCGCGCGTCCCGCACCGTGCCGTACGTGTCCAAGGCGACCGGATTGCAGTTGGCCAAGATTGCCGCACGCTGCATGGTCGGCCAGACCCTGAAGAGCCAGGGCATCAAGGGCGAAGTGATTCCGCCCTATTATTCCGTAAAAGAGGCCGTGTTCCCGTTCATCAAGTTCCCGGGCGTGGATACCATCCTTGGCCCGGAAATGAAATCCACGGGCGAAGTCATGGGCGTGGGCAATACCTTCGCCGAGGCTTTCGTGAAATCGCAGCTCGCCGCGGGCGTGAAGCTGCCCTCGAGCGGAAAGGTCTTCATCAGCGTGCGCAATTCGGACAAGCCCAAAGTCGTCGAAATCGCGCGAACACTGTCCAATCTCGGGTTCAGCCTGCTGGCGACGCGCGGTACCGCCACGGCACTGGCCGAAGCCGGCCTGCAGGTTGCGCCGGTCAACAAAGTCGCCGAAGGCCGGCCGCACATCGTGGATATGATCAAGAATGGCGAGATCGTGCTGATCGTCAATACGGTGGAAGACCGCCGCAGCGCCATCCAGGATTCCTATTCGATCAGGCGCTCGGCGCTGCAGGCGCGCGTGACTTATTTCACGACCGTTGCCGGGGCGCGGGCTGCCTGCACCGGCATGCAGCATATGCAGGAGCTGACTGCCTACTCGGTGCAGGAATTGCACGCCAGGCTGCAATGAAGCGGGCAACCCATCAATCTCAAGGGCTCTAAATGATGAACAAGGTTCCATTGACGGTGAAGGGCGCTGAACTGCTGCGCAGCGAATTGCATCAGCTCAAGACGGTGGAGCGGCCGAGCGTGATTGCGGCCATCCAGGAGGCGCGTTCGCACGGCGACCTGTCCGAGAACGCCGAATACGACGCCGCCAAGGAGAGGCAGAGCTTCATCGAAGGGCGCATTGTCGAAGTGGAAAGCAAGCTGGCCAACGCGCAGATCATCGATCCGGCCCACCTCGACGCCGACGGGCGATGCGTATTCGGGGCGACGGTGGAACTGGAGGAAGTCGACAGCCATGAAACCGTGACTTACCAGATCGTCGGCGACGATGAGGCGAACATCAAGAACAACAAGATTTCCATCAGCTCGCCGATCGCGCGCGCGCTGATCGGCAAATATTCCGGCGATGTTGCCGAGGTCAAGGCGCCGGGCGGCATCAAGGAATACGAGATCCTGGATGTGAAGTACCTGTAGGAGCGAGGGCCCGGGGAATCAAAAGAATGATTCGAAAGCCCGACATCTGAACTAAGCCATACCAGTGCTTTCCTAGTCCTAGCCATGAGATTCATCACCGATGCGCTGCAGTCGATCGTCGTTACCCTGTGGGTGGGCGGACTGTGGGCCATCGGGCTGATCGTGGCGCCCTTGTTGTTTCATGCGCTGAGCGACCGTTCCCAGGTCGGCATGCTGGCGGGCGAGTTTTTTACGGCGATCTCCTACATCGGGCTCGGTTGTGGCGCTTACTTACTGCTGTTCAGGCTGGCGCGCTTTGGCGGCCAGGCCTTCAGTCAGTTGTTTTTCTGGTCCGTGCTGCTGATGGCGGCGTTGGCGGCGGCGGGGCAATTCGGCGTGCAGCCCATCATGGCGAGCCTGAAGCAGCAGGCTTTGCCGTCGGAAGTGATGCACAGTATTTTCCGCGATCGCTTCGCGGCCTGGCATGGCGTGTCGAGCGTGCTCTATCTGATCGAATGCGTGCTCGGGCTGATGGTCGTGCTGCAGCACGGGCGCGGACGATAAGCCATCAAGCCCGGCTCTGGAAGGTGCGCTTGAGCGCGCGGGGTGGTTTTCTCTTCGATTTGGGCCTGGTCTTCTTCGGCGGCGCCTCGGGTTTTGGCCTGTAGATGACCAGGATCTTGCCGATATGCTGGACCGGCGCCGCGCCCAGGTCGTCGCAAATTCGTTTCAGAATGTCCTCGCGTGCGTCGCGGTTATCGCCCATGACCCGTATCTTGATGAGTTCATGAGCGGTCAGGCTGCGGTCGATTTCACCGGACACTGCCGGTGTCAGGCCATCGCTGCCGACCAGCACGGTGGGTTCGAGGGCATGGGCGCGGGCTTTGAGCGCCCGGCGTTCGACAGGCGAGAGTTGCAGCGGCACGTAAATCTCCTTCAAACAGGCATTTTAGGCTAATGGCGCGAACCAGGACCAGCAAGGCATGGATGCACGAGCATGTAACCGACGAGTTCGTGCGTCGCGCAAAGCAGGACGGTTATCGCTCACGTTCCGCCTATAAACTGCTGGAAATCCTCGACAAGGACAAGCTCGTACGCCCGGGCATGACGGTGGTGGATCTGGGCGCGGCGCCCGGCGGCTGGTCGCAGGTGCTGGCACCTATTGTGGGCGCGAAAGGGCAGGTCATCGCGCTGGATCTGCTGGAAATGGAGCCATTGCGAGGCGTAGTCGTGATTCGCGGTGATTTCTCGGAAGAGGCCACGCTGAAGCTGCTCGAGGAACAGTCGGGTAATCGTTCCATCGATCTTGTGGTTTCCGACATGGCGCCCAATATCAGCGGAGTGGGGCTGGTCGACCAGGCCCGCTCGATCCATCTGGCCGAACTGGCGCTCGAATTTGCGCGCAACCGGCTAAAACCGGGCGGTGATCTGCTGGTCAAAGTTTTCCAGGGATCGGGGCTGGACGAATTCCGCAAGGAGCTTTCCATCACCTTCGGCTCGGTTACGGTACGCAAGCCGAAGGCGTCGCGCGATCGTTCCAGCGAGTTTTATCTGCTGGCGCGCAACAAGCGGCCGATGAGTTTATCCGCATCCGCAGGGCCGGACACCGCGTAGAGGGCGGAATCGGTTTAGAATGGTTCCAATGATTGGCGGCTCTTGAGCCGCCGTGGCAAGGAGAAACCTTGAATAACCTCATCAAGAACGTAGCGATCTGGCTGGTCATCGCGTTGGTGCTGATGACAGTCTTCAATCAGTTCAGCGCGCGCCAGCAGCAGAACACCTCAGTTGAGTATTCCCAATTCATCGAAGAGGTGAAGCAGGGCAACATCGCCAAGGTGACGATCGAAG
>JANXPQ010000546.1 GCA_025357235.1 Betaproteobacteria bacterium | reverse complement strand
TGCCGGACGCATGGACCAGACAGCTGTGGAACAGGATCATCGAGCCGGCCGGGCCCTTGGGCGAAACGATGCCTCCGTTCTTTCCGCCGGCGCGCTCCACCAGTTGCGCGATCAGCGCGTTGTCGACGGTCCAGAGCGGATAGCTGGTGGTCGTGAGATCGTGCTTCGCTTCAACCACGCCTTTCTTGTGGCTGCCAGGAATGAACATCAGCGGGCCGTTGTGCTCATTCACGTCGTCCAGGAAGATCGCCACGTTCATTGCGCGCGGCTCAGGCATCTGATCGTCGTTCTTCCAGGTGCCGTAGTCCTGATGCCACTGCCAGACGTCGCCGTCGAAGGCCATTTTGCCGTTGACCTTGAACTGATGCATGTACACGGCTTCGCCGAATAGCTGCCGGATCGATTCGACCATGCGTGGGTGGCGGGCGAGTTTCGCGAACTGGCGGTTGTACATGTGTGCGGCGAAGTTGGTGCGCACCGCATCGCTGCCCTTCTCGCGTACGTTCTCGGCGCGGCGCTGGGCATACAACGCGGGCACTTCGTTGAGAAGGCCTTTGACCTCTTCGGGCGTAAACAGGCTCGGAAAAAACAGATACCCGTCACGGTCGAACTGCTTTGCCTGTTCTTCGCTAAGTTTCATCCGCTTCCTCCCCGGGTCTTTATACAAGTTGCGAAGCAGGATGCCCCGCTTGCCAGTCGCCCGACATTATCCCGATCGATGCGCGCTATCAATGGCAATCTGCATGCTGATTATTGTATACAGAATCCTTACGTGGCAAGAAATCGTCTGGTAGCGGCGACAGGACTTTCCGGCGCGATACGGCGACGGTCAACGATGCACGCTGCTTTTGTCAACCGCCTTATCCCTGTTCCGTTGTTGGACTTGCAGCGCAAGGCCGGCGCCAGTGCGCAGAGCCGGTTCCCGACATGTTTGTTGAGTAATCTGGTAACGAGGAGAGATCAATGAGAATTCGACTCACTGCAATCGCGGCAGGATTTGCCGTGTACGCCATTGCGACGGCCGCGAGCGCGCAAAATGCTGCCGACACCGTGCAGCGCGATGTGAACCAGCAGAACCGTATCGAAGATGGTTTGAAATCCGGACAGTTGAGCACCAAGGAAGCCGGAAAGCTCGAGCGCGAGGAATCGCACATCGACAAGATGGAAGCCAACGCCCTGAAGGACGGCAAAATGACCGAAGCGGAGAAGCAACGCATCGAACGGGCGGAGAACAAGGCGAGCCGGGACATCGCCCGTGACAAGAGCAACGCACAGACCGGCAATCCTAATTCGGCATCATCGCAGCGCATGCAGGCCGATGTGCAACGCAATGCGAATCAAGAGCAGCGCATCGAGAATGGCGTCAAGAGTGGCTCGCTGACCAATCGCGAGGCGGGAAATCTCGAGCGTGGCCAGGCGAAAGTCGATCGCAAAGAGGCGAGGGCCGCCGCCAACGGACACGTCGGTGCGGGCGAGCAAAGGAGCATTCAGTCCGCGGAAAATCGCCAGAGCAAGCGCATCCACCGCGAAAAGCACAACGAGCGCAAGAACGACTAAGCGTCGCTAGGGTTGCAAAAGAAGCCGCGGGGCGAAGGTGCCGCAGCTTTTTTCTTTTTGCTCAAATTCCGGTCGTCAGCCGCTTTTCTTTCGTGGGAGCGCGCGCGGCTTCGCCTTCTTCTCCTGCTGCGGGCGCGGCGCGTCGAGACGCAGGCTTGCATAACTGCCCGGCGCATCTTCGATGATTTTCAGCTTGTCCCCGGGACTGCGCGCCGGCACCTTGCCGCCGCCAAAGCCGGCAATCCATTTGCTCCAGTCGCTCCACCACGAGCCTGGATGTTTCTCCGCGGACGCGAGCCACTCGTCTGCTGTGTCGCGGAGTTTTTCATTGGTCCAGTACCAGTATTTGTTTGCGGCCGGCGGATTGACGATGCCGGCGATATGGCCGGAGCCGCCGAGCGTGAACTGCACCGGACCCTTCAGCAATTGCGCGCCGAGGTACGTCGTCTTCCATGGCGCGATGTGGTCTTCGATCGTGGAGATGAAGTAGGCCGGAATGTCGATTTTGGAGAGATCGATCGGTTCACCGGCCAGTGTGATGCCACCAGGCTCGCGCAATTTATTCTTGATGTACATGTTGCGCAGATAGAAGGTATGCATCTTTGCGGGCATGCGGGTCGCATCCGAATTCCAGTACAGCAGGTCGAACGGAAACGGCTCCTTGCCCAGTAGATAATTGTTGACCACGAATGACCAGATCAGATCGTTGGCGCGCAGCATGTTGAAGGTCGACGCCATATCCGACCCCTCCAGATAGCCGCGCTCCGCCATTTTCTTCTCCAGGCTGTCGACTGCCGCCTCGTCGACGAATACACCCAGTTCGCCAGGCTCCGAAAAATCGATCAGCGTGGTGAAGAAAGTCACGCTCTTTACCCGGCGCTCGCCCTTCGCCGCCATCCACGCCAGCAGGCATGCGGTGAGTGTGCCGCCCAGGCAATAGCCGATCATGTTGATCTCGTGCTCGCCGGTCGCTTTTTCGACGGCGTCCAGCGCTGCGCGCGGACCCTCCAGCAGATAGTCGTCGAAGGTCTTGTTCGCATGTTTCTCGTCCGGGTTCACCCAGGAAATCACGAACACGGTGATGCCCTGGTCGAGTGCGAAGCGAATGAAGGAGTTCTTCTGCCGAAGGTCAAGGATGTAGTACTTGTTGATCCAGGGCGGCACAATCAGCAGCGGCGTCTTGCAGACCTCGCTCGTGGTCGGCTGGTACTGGATCAGCTGCATCAGGTCATTCTGGAACACCACCTTGCCCGGCGTGCTGGCGACGTTCTCCCCCATCTTGAACGCCTTCGGGTCGGTCATGCTGATGGCCAGCTTGCCGTCGCCGCGATCGATGTCCTGCAGAAGATTGTTGAGGCCGTCGAGCAGATTCTTGCCGCCGGTCTCGATCGTGGTCTTGAGCACCTGCGGGTTGGTCAGCACGAAATTGGTCGGCGCGAGCGCGTCGATATACTGGCGGGTGAAAAATTTAAGCTTGCGCGCGGTCTGGGGATCGAGCCCTTCGACCTCCGACACCGACTTCTGGATATTCTGTGCGGCGATCAGATACGACTGCTTGATATAATCGAAAACGAGGTTGTTCTCCCACAACTCGCCCTTGAAACGGTTGTCTGACTTGCCGGGTTCCGCGACCGCCGGTGCCTCGCCACCCGAGGCCTTCAGCATGGTGTTCTGCCAGAGCGTGAAATAGTCCTGCCACATGCGCAGCGACATCTCAGCCAGCTTGAACGGATCGCTCATCAGCTTGCCAGCCAACTCGGAGAAGGCTTTGCCGACACCGAGTTCATCGGTCGGCTCCTCGCCGGTACGCCTGGCCCGTTCCGCCAGGTGGGTTTCGAACAGATGTTTGCTGCGCAGCGCAATCTCCGCAAAAAGGCGGGCGACGTCAGTCGGGTCAGCAGACGCGGTCTGAGGGGGTTTTTCTTCGGCCATGTGACTAAGCTAGGGTGAAGTTCGAAACGGCGCAAGTCCGAAGACGGTTCATCGCGCCAGCGCGTTGTAAGTCTTGAACTTCTCCACGACGGCGATCATCTCGTCATCGGACAGGAGATTGGGCTTGCCGATCTGAAGTGCACGCCAGTACTGCTCGCACAATGCTTCTACTTCTACGGCCAGCGCCAGCGCGCTCTTGAGGCTCTCGCCGGTCGCGATCATGCCGTGGTTTGCCAGCAGGCACGCCTTGCGGCCCTCGAGTGCCCTGAGCGCGCGGTCGGAAAGCGTTTGCGTGCCAAAGGTTGCGTAAGGTGCGCAGCGTATGCTGTTGCCGCCGGCCACCGCCACCATATAGTGAAAAGCCGGCACGGCCATCTCGAGGCAGGCCAGTGTCGTCGCGAAGCTCGAGTGCGTGTGGACTACTGCGTGGACCTCGCTCTTGCCGTGATAGATGTCGAAGTGGAAACGCCATTCGGATGAGGGCGCGCGCTTGCCCTTCGCCCGGCCCTTCGCGTCGATGAAAACGATATCCGCCGGTTTCGTTTCTTCGTAAGGCAACCCCGAGGGCGTGACCAGGAAGCCATCCTTCCAGCGCGCGCTGACGTTGCCGGACTTGCCGCGATTGATGCCCAGCGCGTTCATCCGCTGCGCGGTTGCGATGATCTGCTTCCTGAGTTGCAGTTCGGTCATGGTCAGGCGACCTTCCTGCGGTACAGGTTCTGCAGGCCTTCCCTGCTGGCCGGCGCAATACCCCGGTCGGTGATGATGGCCGTGACCAGCCGCGCGGGCGTGACATCGAAGGCGGGATTGGCCGCGCGCATGCCGTCCGGTGCAATTTTCCCCTGCGCGACCAGGTTCCCGGCGCCCATGGTGCGCATCGTCAGTACTTCAGCAGTGTTGCGTTCCTCGATGGGAATTTCGCGCAACGCGTCCTGGATGATCCAGTCGATGGTCGGCGAAGGCACGGCTGCATAGAAAGGCACGGCGCAATCTTTTGCGGCCAGCGCCTTAAGATAAGTGCCGATCTTGTTGCAGACGTCTCCCGCCGCGGTGACGCGATCCGCGCCGACGATCACGAGATCCACCTTCCCGTGCTGCATCAGGTGTCCGCCGGCATTGTCGGCGATCAGTGTATTCGGCACGCCGTGCTGGGAGAGTTCCCACGCGGTCAGCAACCCCTGGTTGCGCGGCCGGGTTTCGTCGACCCAGACATGGATGGGGATACCCGCGTCGTGCGCGAGATAAATCGGCGCCAGCGCAGTACCGACATCCACCGTTGCCAGCCAGCCGGCATTGCAATGCGTCAGCACATTCACTTTGCCCTTCTTGTCCGCGATGGCGCGAAGCAGGGCCAATCCGTGGCGGCCTATCGCAAGGTTGAAGGCGATGTCCTCATCCGCAATATTTTCCGCTTCCGACCAGGCTGCATCGGCGCGAGCCGGCCATGTAATTGTCTGCATCCGTCGGGTCATGCGCTCGATCGCCCACTGCAGGTTTACCGCAGTCGGACGCGTACCGCCGAGCAACTTTGCAGCATTCTGCAGGTTGGCATCGGAAGCATCGGCAGACACCGCCAGCGCGATGCCGTAAGCGGCAGTCGCGCCGATCAGCGGCGCGCCGCGCACCTGCATCGAGCGGATCGCATGGGCGATTTCGTCGCAGTCGGAAAGATGCAGCGTATGGAATTCGAAGGGCAGACGCGTCTGGTCGATGATCGCGACGCGGTCGGCTTCGCGCCAGACACTGCGGTATGGAATCCCTGCGACTTTCATCTGGCCGGCATGACGAAACGGTAAACGCTATCGGCACCGCGCAATCGCGAAAGCCTGCCCTGAAGCCAGAGGTAATTCAGGTGTGCGATCGATTCGCCCATGGCGAAAAAGATCTGGTGCGTGTCCAGCGTGCGCCGGAACAGCACCGGAAGCAGGTCTGCTGCGGTACAGGGTTGTGAACAGGCATCGAGCACCTCCGCCAGGCGGTCGCGATGATGGTCGTGCAGCATCTGCACGCGATGATGCGCGCCGCGGAAGGGGAGGCCGTGCGACGGCAGCACCAGCGTATCGGCAGGCAGTTCGGTGAAGCGATCGATCGAGCGCAGGAAAAGCTTGAGCGGATCGCTTTCCGGCTTGATCGGCCAGACGCTGATGTTGGTGCTGATCTTCGGCAACAGCATGTCGCCCGAGATCAGCACCCCGAGCGACTTGCAGTAGAGCGCGGCGTGTTCGGGCGAATGGCCGTAACCGGCGATGATCCGCCATTGGTTGCCGCCGATCCCGATTTCGTCGCCGTCAAGCATGCGCACGAAGCGGCGCGGCGGTTCCCCGACGATCTTGCGATACGAATTGCCTCGACCGGCGATGCCGGACACGCGTTGCGCATCCAGTCCGTGTTCTGAGAACAGCACCGCCGTTGCATCCGATCCGAACCCGGCCAGTGTTTCATATTGCGCGTGGGCGGTCAGGAATTCCGTCTCCGTCATCCACAGCGGCGCGCCGAAGCGCTGCGTCAGCCAGCCGGCGTTGCCGAAATGATCGGGATGGAAATGCGTCACCAGCACGCGCGTCAGTCCCGGACTGCCGACGACTTCGGTGAAGATCTTCTCCCAGTGGACGCGCGTATCGTCCAGGCCGATGCCGCAGTCCACTGCGGTCCATCCCTTGCCATCGCGCAACAGCCAGAGATTGATGTGATTCAGCGCGAACGGAAGGGGCATGCGCAGCCAGTAGAGCCCGGGTGCGACCTCGCGCACGCTGCCGGCCGCCGGTGGTTCCGCGAAAGGGAAGCTCATCGGGTCGGCAACTGCCGGGAGAACGGAGGTCTGCATGAACTGATACCAGTGAAAGGAGAGGCCGCGCTATAGTTGGATTCTACTTGACGCCTACGTAAACCGCCGCCCGTATGACCGACGCCACTTACACCATTACCGAACTCGCGCGCGAATTCGGCCTGACCACTCGCGCGATCCGTTTTTACGAAGACCACGGACTGATCGCACCCACGCGCGCGGGCCGCAACCGGGTCTACGGCAATCGCGACAAGGTGAGGCTGAAACTGACTTTGCGCGGAAAGCGGCTGGGTTTGTCGTTGTCCGAAATCCGTGAGCTGATCGACATGTACGACGCGGCCAAGGACGAGCGCGCCCAAGTCGAACGCCTGCAGGAAGTGCTGCGCAAACGCCGCAACGTCCTGGAGCAGCAGCGCGAAGATATTGAAGTTGTTCTGGGCGAGATTGCTGCGTTCGAGGAGCAATGCCGCAATTTTCTCGAAAGCAGCAACAAGGGATCCAAAGGCACCGGAAGGCGGAATATAAGTGGCTGATATATATCATTTGTTGCGCAACAAACACGAAAAATCTGGGCGTTTACCGGCGGTTTGACTCGTTTGCGCTTCATGATCACTAACTTACTGACCCCAAAAGCGTTACTTCCTAAAAACAAGAACAAATTGACGTTGACGTAAACGTCAACTAGAGTTGGCCCTAACGGAGGTCTCATGCCCGGCTTCGAACCCAGGAATCCCGCCTACGCGGAACGCGTTCAATCGAGCTTCGACCGTCAGCAGGTCATGCTATTGCTCGGCGCGAAAGTCACGCGGCTGGCGCCGGGCGAATGCGAAATCCAGCTCCCGTTCAAACCGGAACTCGCATAGCAGCACGGCTATTTTCACGGCGGCATCATCGGTACCATCGCAGACTCGGCGGGCGGTTATGCGGCCTTCACCTTGATGCCTGGGGATTCCAGCGTGCTGACGATCGAGTACAAGATGAATCTGCTTGCGCCGGGCGATGGCGACCTGCTGATCGCGCGCGGGCGCGTGCTCAAGTCGGGGCGCACGCTGGTGGTTTCGCAAGTCGACGCTTTTGTAATGAAGGGTGGACGCGAAACGCTTTGCGCCACGATGCTGGAGACCCTGATGACCATGCACGGGAGGCCGGATAGATGAACAGCCCGGAGAAACCAGCGATGGCGACCTTTCCCTCTTTCGATTTCGATCTCGGGCAGGACGTCGAAATGCTGCGCGACACGGTACGGAACTTCGCGGCACGCGAGATCGCGCCGCGTGCGCAGGAGACGGACCGGCGCAACGAATTTCCGATGGACTTGTGGCGCAAGCTCGGAGACCTGGGCCTGCTCGGGATCACCGTCGCAGAGGAATACGGTGGAACCGGCATGGGCTATCTGGCCCATGTGGTGGCGATGGAAGAGGTGTCGCGTGCTTCGGCCTCGGTCGGGTTGTCGTACGGCGCGCATTCCAACCTTTGCGTGAATCAGATCGATCGCAACGGAAGTGCGGCCCAAAAAGGCCATTATCTTCCCCGGCTGATTTCCGGCGAGCATGTCGGAGCGCTGGCGATGAGCGAGCCGAATTCCGGATCCGACGTGGTCAGCATGAAATTGCGCGCTGACAAGCGGGGCGACCGTTACGTGCTCAACGGCAACAAGATGTGGATCACCAATGGCCCGGATGCAGACGTACTGGTGGTTTACGCAAAGACCGATGTCGCTGCGGGGCCAAAGGGCATCACCGCTTTCCTGATCGAAAAATCCTTCAGGGGTTTTTCCACCGCGCAGAAACTCGACAAGCTCGGCATGCGCGGTTCGAATACCTGTGAACTGGTATTTCGCGATTGCGAAGTACCGGCCGAAAACGTGCTCGGCGAAGTGAATCGAGGCGTACAGGTGCTCATGAGCGGCCTTGACTACGAGCGCGCCGTGCTGGCCGGCGGACCGCTCGGCATCATGCAGGCGTGCATGGATGTCGTCATGCCCTACCTGCACCAGCGCGAACAGTTCGGCCAGCCGATCGGCGAATTTCAGCTTATGCAGGGCAAGGTCGCCGACATGTATACGACGATGAATGCCTGCAAAGCCTATGTCTATGCCGTGGCGAAAGCTTGCGATCGTGGTCAGACCACGCGCAAGGACGCGGCGGGCGCCATTCTGTACGCGGCGGAAAAAGCGACGTGGATGGCGGGCGAAGCGATCCAGGCACTCGGCGGAAACGGCTACATCAACGAATACGCCACCGGGCGGCTGTGGCGCGACGCGAAGCTGTATGAGATTGGCGCCGGCACATCCGAAATTCGGAGATGGCTCATTGGCCGCGAACTCTTCGAGGAGACAAAATGAGAAACGACCGAGGTGCCAATTCAGTGCAGGCTAACGTACGGCGCGCGTACGTTAAGACTCGACAGGCCGTCGGCGTCGAGTCGGCCGGAGCTAAATCGGCGCCGGCACCTCGGAAATCAGTCGTATGCTGATCGGCCGCGAACTTTTCAAGGAAACTTCGTGAAGCGCTCACCGCAGAGGCGCAGAGGACGCAGAGGAAAGGCTGGAATAATGCGACCACTTGATCGATGCGCAAACCGGACGCCTGGGTCACGCCAACTGCCTTGGTATCGTGGGCTGGTTCTGAACAGTCTTTGCGTTTCCTCCGCGTCCTCTGCGCCTCTGCGGTGAGAATTTGCTTTCGATGACGACGGTAAAGGAACAGACGCAGCAGGAACTAGCGTTCCTTATCGCGCAGGGCACGCTCGACGGCTTCAATCGCCATTACCGCCTGTTCCGCGAAACCAGCCGCTATGCAAAGTCCCTGTTCGAGGCGGGACAATGGGCGGAAATCCAGCGCATCTCGCGCGAGCGCATCCAGTTTTACGATCGCCGCATCACCGAAACGGTCGAATATCTGCAGCGGCGTTTCAACACCGATCGGCTCCCGGATACCATCTGGCAGCAGGTGAAACTTCAGTACACCGGACTGCTGACCAATCACAAGCAGCCGGAACTGGCCGAGAGCTTCTTCAATTCGGTGAGCTGCCGCATTCTGCATCGCAATTACTACCACAACGATTTCCTGTTCGTGCGCCCCGCGCTGTCAACCGAGCACATCGATTCCGACCCGCCCACGTATCGAAGCTACTACCCGTCCCGAGACGGCCTGCGCGCAACCATTGCTCGTGTCCTGCGCGATTTCGGCTTGCGCAACCCGTTCCGCGATCTGAACCGGGATACGCGCTGGCTGCTGCGCGCGGTGCGAGTGCACCTCGGGCGGCCGATCGTGCTGGAAGCCAATCACCAGATCCAGGTGCTGTCGTCGCCCTTCTTCCGCAACAAGGGTGCCTACGTGATCGGCAAGATCGTCAACGGAAATCGCGAAATCCCGTTTGCAATCCCGATCCTGCGCAACGGCGACGGCAGCATCTATCTCGACACCATCCTGTTGGAGGTCGAACATCTCGCCATCCTGTTCGGATTCAGCCGCGCCTATTTCATGGTGGACATGGAGGTGCCGTCGGGATACGTGGAATTCCTGAAGAGCCTCCTGCCGAACAAGCCGGCCGCGGAGATCTACACGGTGCTCGGCTTGCAGAAGCACGGCAAGACGCTCTTCTACCGCGATTTCCTGCATCACCTGAAACATTCCAGCGACAACTTCATCGCCGCGCCGGGCATACGCGGACTGGTCATGCTGGTGTTCACGCTGCCGTCCTATCCGTATGTGTTCAAGGTCATCAAGGACGTCATCTCGCCGCCGAAGGACACCACGCGCCAGCAGGTCAAGGACAAGTACCTGTTGGTCAAATATCACGACCGCGTAGGGCGCATGGCCGACACGCTCGAGTACGCGGAAGTAGCGTTCCCGAAGGAGCGCTTCGCGGCCGATTTGCTGGAGGACTTGCGGCGCCTGGCGCCCTCGGTGATCGAAGAAGAAGGCGACACGCTGATCGTGAAACACCTGTACATCGAGCGCCGCATGACGCCGCTGAACATGTATGTGGACAACGCCAGCGGCGAGCAACTGGCTCATGCTGTGCACGAATACGGCAACGCGATCCGGCAACTCGCTGCGGCGAACATCTTTCCCGGCGATATGCTGTTCAAGAACTTCGGCGTGACGCGCTTCGGCCGTGTGGTGTTCTACGACTACGACGAAATCGCCTACATGACGGACTGCAACTTTCGCCGCATGCCGCAGCCGCGCACGCCGGAGGACGAGATGGCCGCCGAACCCTGGTACCCGGTCGGGGCCGACGACATCTTCCCGGAAGAGTTCGCGGCTTTCCTGCTGGGCGATCCCCGTGTACGCGAAGCGTTTCTCGAGCGTCATCGGGATTTGCTCGATGCCGATTTCTGGACGGCTACACAGCGCCGCATCGCGGCAGGGCATGTCGAAGACGTGTTCCCCTATCCCGAGACGCTGCGCTTCCGGCGCCGTTTCGGGCCTGGCACCAATTTGCAAAAAGGAGACTAAAGTCATGGCAACCGATCCGATCGTCATCGTTTCCGTCGCACGCACGCCCATGGGTGCGATGCAGGGCGAACTGAAAGATCTTGCAGCACCACAACTGGGTGCCGCAGCCATCCGCGCCGCGCTGGAGCGTGCCGGCATGAAGCCGGAGCAGGTGCAGGAAGTCATCATGGGTTGCGTGTTGCCGGCGGGTCAGGGTCAGGCGCCCGCGCGCCAGGCCTCGCTCGGCGCCGGTTTGCCGTTGTCCGCGGGCTGCACGACCGTCAACAAGATGTGCGGATCGGGCATGAAGGCCGCGATGTTCGCCAACGACCTGCTGGCTGCGGGCACGAACGACATCATGGTGGCGGGCGGCATGGAAAGCATGAGCAATGCGCCTTATCTGCTGCCGAAGGCGCGCACCGGCTACCGCATGGGTCACCAGCAGGTCATGGACCACATGTTTCTCGACGGCCTGGAGGACGCCTACGACAAGGGCCGGCTGATGGGCAGCTTCGCCGAGGACTGCGCGACGAAGTTCGCTTTCACGCGCGAAGAGCAGGACCGCTTTGCAATCACCTCGCTGGAACGCGCGCAGAAGGCGAACAGGGACGGTTCGTTCGCTTGGGAGACGGTGCCGATCGCCATCAAGGCCGGCAAGGACGAGCGCTTCATCGAACACGACGAACAGCCGTTCAAAGCCAATTTCGACAAGATTCCGCTGCTCAAGCCCGCGTTTCGCAAGGACGGCACGGTTACCGCGGCAAATTCCAGCTCGATCTCGGATGGTGCCGCGGCACTGGTCATGATGCGGGGCTCGACGTCCGACAAGCTGGGCCTGAAGCCGCTGGCAACCGTCGTCGGTCATTCGACGCATGCCCAGGAACCTGGCTTGTTCACGACCGCGCCGGTTGGCGCGATCCAGAAGTTGTTCGAGAAGACCGGCTGGACGGCCGGCAACGTGGATCTTTACGAGATCAACGAAGCGTTCGCGGTGGTGACCATGGCCGCGATGCGGGAGCACAAGCTGCCGCACGAGAAAGTGAACATCCATGGCGGCGCCTGTGCGCTGGGCCATCCGATCGGCGCGTCCGGCGCGCGCATCCTGGTCACGCTGATCGGTGCGCTCAGGAAGAATGGTTTGAAACGCGGCGTCGCCAGCCTGTGCATCGGCGGCGGCGAAGCTACTGCCATGGCAATTGAGCTTATCTAAACCCAACACGGAGGCACAGAGAGCACAGAGGACACGGAGAAAAGCAAGAGAGAAATTGGTTCGGTGGCGGCACCGAAGAGTTGTGCATAACCTTCCCGCTGCTTATACCGTACTTCGTAGTTCTCTGTGTCCTCTGTGCTCTCTGTGCTTCCGTGTTGGGTGTTGATCTGAATATGAGGAGATTTAAGAATGGCCAACAAGAAAATAGGCTTCATCGGTGTCGGGCTGATGGGCCACGGGATGGCGAAAAATCTGGCGGAGAAAGGTTTCCCGACGATCGTGCTCGGCCACGAGAATCGCGCGCCGGTAGAAGACCTGGTCAAACGCGGTGCGAAGGAAGCGAAGGACGTTGCCGAGCTGGTCAGGGCCAGCGAGGTCGTTTTCCTGTGCGTGACGGGCACGCCGCAGGTCGAGGACCTTGTCTATCGTAAAGGCGGCATCCACGAATCCGTGGTGAACGGACAGATCGTAGTCGACACTTCGACCAGCCAGCCCGGATCGACGCTGAAGATCGCCGCGGACCTCAAGGCGAAAGGCGCGCGCTTCGCGGATGCGCCGCTGGCCCGCACGCCGGTGGAAGCGGAACAAGGGCGGCTGAACACCATGGTCGGAGCCGATGACGCCACGTTCCGCGAAATCGAGCCGGTGCTGAAGGCCTTCTGCGAGAACATTTTTCATATCGGTGAAGTCGGCGCCGGCCACAAGATCAAGCTGATCAACAATTGCGCCGCGATCGGGCAGATGGCGTTGATCGCCGAAGCGCTGATCGCTTGTGCCAAGCTCGGCGTGGACCCGAAGAAGTATTTCGCGCTGGTTTCCAGCGGCGCAGCCAATTCCGGAATCTTCCAGATGCTGGCGGGCAAGGCAGTGGAAGGCGATTTCGGCGGCATGAAGTTCGGTCTCGCCAACGCGCTCAAGGACGTGCGCTACTACAATCAGATGGCAATGGAATTCGGGGTCGCCGGTGCGATGGCGTCAGCAACCTTGCAGACCCTGACCCAGGCTGTGAATCTGGGTTTCGGCGGGCCTGAGCATCTGGTGGCATCGCTCGTACCGGTGGTTGCGAAACTGAATAACACGACTTTTCCTCCCAGATAGGTGCAGCGACGATGGCCAATCCGATCCAGTTCTACTACGACTTCGCTTCGCCCTATGGCTACATGGCTGCGACGAAGATCTCCGCTCTCGCGGCGAAATACGGCCGCAGCGTTGAATGGAAACCGATCCTGCTCGGCGTGGTGTTCAAAGTGACCGGCGGCGTGCCGCTGCCCAGCGCGCCGCTGAAGGGCGACTACAGCCGCCGCGACATGGAGCGCTCGGCGCGGCTGTTCAAGGTCCCGTACAAACTGCCAAGCAAGTTTCCGATTGCGGGCCAGTCGCCGGCCAGGGTCATTTACTCGCTCGAATCGCAGGGCGCGACCCGGCAGGAAGAAGTCACGCTTGCGTTGTATCGCGCCTACATGGTGGACGACCGCGACATCTCGAACCCCGAAGTGACGGCGGATGTCGCGGCCTCCGTGGGTATGGACCGGCAGAAGGTGCTGGACCTGATTGCCGATCCGGAGATGAAGGAAAAGCTCAAGGCCGAAACCGAGGCCGCCATTGCCCGCGGCGTATTCGGCTCGCCTTACATCGTCGTCGACGGCGAACCGTTCTGGGGCTTCGACCGGCTCGAACACGTCGATCGCTGGCTGCAGAACGGGGGCTGGTGAGGTGATGGCGGAGTATGTGCTTTACGGTTTCGCGCAATCGGGCAATTCCTACAAGCCGGCGCTGTACCTGGAACTGGTTGGGGCCGACTGGACGCCGCGCTTCGTCGATTTCTTCAACGGCGAAACCAGAACACCTGCCTACCGCCAGATCAACGTCATGGGCGAAGTTCCGGTGCTGGAGCACAAGGGGCAACATCCGACCCAGTCCGGCGTTATCCTCGATTATCTGCTCGAGCAGTTCGGAAAATATGGCTGGAACGACGATGACGAGCGCCGCGAGATCCTGCGCTGGCTGTTGTGGGACAACCACAAGCTCACCAGTTACACGGCGACTTACCGTTTCCTGCGCGTGCTGGCGCCGAATCCGAATCCGGTGGTCGTCGAGGAATTCCGCAAACGCGCCGAATCGACCTGGAAGATTCTCGATACCCAGCTATCCGGTCGGCGCTACCTGGTTGGCGACCGGCTGACGATCGTGGATATTTCCGCCTGCGGTTATCTTTTATTCGACGACGAACTCGGTGTGGACTGGAATCAGTACCCGAACGTGCGCGGCTGGCTTCAGCGCATCCGCTCCGAGCCGCGGTGGAAGCATCCGTATGACCTGCTGCCAGGCCATCCCATTCCGAAGCGTGCCTGATCGCAATGACTGCGATCCAGACCAAACTCAATCCGCGTTCACCGGAATTCAAAGCCGGACGGGAAGCCATGGCGAACCTGGTGTCCGACCTGCGCGAAAAGATCGGCCTCATCGGCAAGGGCGGGGGTGAAGCGGCTCGCGAAAAACACGTCGGCCGCGGCAAACTGCTGCCGCGCGAGCGCGTGCGCAGGCTGCTGGACGTCGGTTCACCTTTCCTCGAGTTATCGCAATTGGCGGCGTGGAATATGTACGACAATCAGGTGCCGGCCGCGGGAATCGTGACCGGAGTCGGACGGGTGTCCGGGCGCGAGTGCGTCGTGGTTGCCAATGATGCGACGGTCAAGGGCGGCACGTATTTCCCGATGACCGTGAAGAAGCATCTGCGCGCGCAGGAGATTGCCCAACAGAACCATCTGCCGTGTATTTATCTGGTCGATTCGGGCGGCGCGAATCTGCCGACCTGGGATGAAGTCTTCCCCGATCGTGATCATTTCGGCCGCATCTTCTACAACCAGGCCAACATGTCGGCGCTCGGCATCCCGCAAATCGCGTGCGTGATGGGATCGTGCACGGCGGGCGGCGCCTATGTACCGGCCATGGCGGACGAGTCGATCATCGTCAGGAACCAGGGCACGATATTCCTCGCCGGGCCACCGTTGGTCAAAGCGGCCACCGGCGAAATCGTCAGCGCGGAGGAACTGGGCGGCGCTGATGTGCATGCGCGCATATCCGGGGTGGCCGATCACTATGCCAACGACGACCCCCATGCGCTGGAGCTCACGCGGCGCATCGTTTCCCATCTGAATCGCAGGAAGGAGGTCGGACTCGAATTGCGCGAACCGCGCGAGCCGTTGTACGACGTGGCCGAACTGCACGGTGTCGTTCCCGCCGATACGCGCAAATCCTTTGATATCCGCGAAATCATTGCGCGCGTCGTCGACGGCAGCGAACTCGACGAATTCAAGCCGCTCTACGGCGCTACGCTGGTATGCGGTTTCGCGCACATTCACGGTTATCCGGTGGGCATCGTCGCCAACAACGGCATCCTGTACTCGGAATCCGCGCTGAAGGGCGCGCACTTCATCGAATTGTGCGCGCAGCGCGGTATCCCCCTGGTGTTCCTGCAGAACATCACCGGCTTCATGGTCGGCAAGAAATACGAGGCCGGCGGCATCGCCAAGGACGGCGCCAAGCTGGTCACCGCGGTGTCGTGCGCGCGCGTGCCGAAGTTCACGGTCATCGTCGGCGGAAGTTTCGGCGCGGGCAATTACGGCATGTGCGGCCGTGCCTATGGACCGCGCTTCCTGTGGATGTGGCCGAACGCGCGCATCTCGGTGATGGGCGGAGAGCAGGCCGCAGCCGTGCTGGCCACGGTCAAGCGCGACGGGATCGAGAAGGCCGGCAAGACCTGGAGCCGCGAAGACGAAGAAGCTTTCAAGGCGCCGATCCGCGCGCAATACGAACTCCAGGGACATCCTTACTACGCCAGCGCCCGATTGTGGGACGATGGTGTGATCGATCCGGCGGATACCCGCATGGTGCTTGGCCTGGGCCTGTCGGCGGCGCTGAATGCACCGATCGAAAAAACCAACTTCGGCGTGTTCCGGATGTAGACCATGCACGCGCGAGCCAACTAAACATAGCGTCTTAAATAATGCCGCATAATCTGCGCAGGACTGGATTCGGCCTGCGCCACAAATCGAAGCACGACTCGACCGCGGTGAGTAATTCGCCCAGAGTTGCAAAGAAGCGGTTGTGTGTCGCCAGGCGCCGT
>JANXPQ010000531.1 GCA_025357235.1 Betaproteobacteria bacterium | reverse complement strand
TTCATCGTCGGCATGACGAACTCGGCGCCTTTGCGAATGCCGGTCGGCCAGCGCGTCGTGATCGTCTTCAGGTGCGAATAGAAGCGCACACCCTCGGGGCCGTAGGCGTAGTGGTCGCCGAACAGAGAGCGCTTCCAGCCGCCGAAGCTGTGGAAGGCCATCGGCACCGGGATCGGCACGTTGATGCCGACCATGCCGATCTGGACGCGCATGGCAAATTCGCGCGCGCAGTCGCCGTCGCGGGTGAACAATGAGACACCGTTGCCGAATTCATGCTTGTTGACCAGGTCGACCGCGGTTTCGAAATCCGGCACGCGTGTCACGGCCAGCACCGGACCGAAGACTTCTTCCTTGTAGATGGTCATGCCGGGCTTGACCTGGTCGAACAGGCAGCCGCCGAGGAAAAAGCCATCCTCGTGACCCTTGACCTTGTGGCCGCGGCCATCGACGACCAGCTTGGCGCCTTCCTTGACGCCGAGGTCCACGTAGCCGCGCACTTTGTCGAGGTGCTGCTTCGTGACGAGCGGACCCATTTCTGCCGTTTCGCTGGTGCCGGTATCGATTTTCAGTGTCCTGGCGCGTTCGGCCAGTTTCTCGACCAGTTTATCGGCGATATTCCCAACGGCTACTGCAACCGAGATCGCCATGCAGCGCTCGCCCGCGGAACCGTAGGCAGCGCCAATCAGCGCGTCGACAGCCTGGTCGAGGTCGGCATCCGGCATCACCACCAGATGGTTCTTCGCGCCGCCCAGTGCCTGCACGCGTTTGCCGCTCGCGGTGCCGGTGCGATAAATGTATTCCGCGATCGGCGTCGAACCGACGAAGCTCACCGCCGAGATACGCGCATCGTGAAGCAGCGCATCGACCGCGACCTTGTCGCCATGAACGACGTTGAACACGCCGTCCGGCAATCCCGCTTCCTTGAGCAACTTCGCCATGTACAGGCTCGCCGAGGGATCGCGCTCGGAAGGTTTGAGAATGAAGGTATTGCCGCAGGCGATGGCGATCGGGAACATCCACATCGGCACCATCACCGGGAAATTGAACGGGGTGATGCCCGCGCAGATACCCAGCGGCTGGCGCACCGAGTAACTGTCCACGCCGGTACCGACCTGGTCGGTGTACTCGCCCTTGAGCAGGTGGGGAATGCCGCAGGCGAACTCGACGACTTCGATGCCGCGGGTGACTTCACCCCTTGCATCGGACAAAACTTTGCCGTGCTCGCTGGTGATGATCGCGGCGAGTTTTTCGGCGTGGGCATCCAGCAATTCCTTGAACTTGAACATGACTCGCGCGCGACGCAGCGGCGGCGTGGCGGACCAGGCCGGAAATGCCTTCTGCGCGGCTGCGACGGCGGTGGAGACTTCCGCTTCGGACGCGAACGGCACGCGGGCTTTCACGCTGCCCAATGCCGGATTGAAGACGTCGCCGAAACGTCCGCTCTTGCCGGCGACTTCGGCGCCGCCGATGTAGTGATGGAGTTCTTCCAGGACCGAGGCCTGATTGAGTGGCTTGTTCATGCTTTCCTTCCTCGATTGCTTGTTAAGTTCCAAATTAATATCAGGCAGCGGCAGCCGTGCGGCCGTTGGCGAAATTGTCATCCAGCGGATAGATCGGCCGCCGCAGCTTGCGGTAATCGAATTCGGTCCAGTCCGACGACGATACGCCGGGTGCGTCGCAGAACACCATGCCCTTTGCGATCGGCAGGAACACCGGCCGGAAATACATCCGCGACTTCAGCAGCAGATAGCGCTGGCGTGTGGGATCGATGCCCACACTCTCGAACACGCCGCGGTCCCACGGTTCCTGGTTGCGCTCAGAGATGACCACCAGCGCGGTTCCGGTGTCGAGCACCACGGTCCTGCCCATGAAGCAGCGCATGCCGGTGAACTGCGGGCCGGTGATGGTGTATTCGCCGTCCGTGATCGTGCGAATGACGCCGGCCAGCATCAAAGGCTCGCCTTTGCGCCGGATCGAGGGCATGTCCATCTTGCCGCCGACCGGCAGGGTAACTTTTGCACCGGTGCCGGCTTCAATCAATTTCGCCACGGCTTGCGGATCGCGGATCGGTGCCACCGCGATGCCGGTCAGACCCTGGCGCAGTGCTTCGCGCAGCACGTACATCGTGTCTTGCGTCGAGCCGGAGGCGCAGTTGTCGGCGTGATCCAGCAGCAGTACTGGTCCGTCGGATTGTTCGCCCATGCGCTTTGCCTGCGCGATCGACTGCTCCAGCGGCTGTCCGCGGTAGATGAAGTCTTCCTTCTGCGCCCAGGCGACGTCGAGGATCGCATTGCACGCGCTCGTGGCCGCAGCCTTGTTGGCGTCAGAAACAGTGACCACGCTGATGCCGGCATCGTGAATGTCGGCCATCTGGAAGCCGCCGAACGCGGTAGCGGCCAGCAGGCCGCCACGTTCTGCCGCACGGGCGGCCTCGACAAAATCCTTCTTCGCGCCTTCGGCGGTGTTCTGGCGCAGCGTCTGCGCCAGGATCGGCGCGTTGCCCCAGGCCATGACCGGCCTGACCTCGCCTTTCATCATGCGCATCAGGATGGCGCCGGCAAGTTCCCCGGATTGGTACTGGTCCACGTGCGGATAAGTCTTGTAGCCAGTAATGACGTTGCAGTTGCGCACCATGCGTTCGGTGACGTTGGCGTGCAGGTCCAGAGACACCGCGATCGGCGTGCGCGGGGCGACTGCGCGGATTTTTTCCAGCAGGGTGCCTTCGCCGTCGTCGGTGCGATTTGCCACGACCATGGCGCCGTGCAGATCGAGCAGTACCGCATCGCAGCCTCTGGCCACGTCGTTGCAAATCGCTTCACAGATGCGGTCGTAGGCGTTGCCGTCCACCGGCCCGCTCGGATTCGCCCATGCGGCGACCGGCGTGACCGCCTCCGCGCCGACCTTCGCGGCGAGATCCATGAATGCCGCCATCGCCATGCCCTTGCCCTTCATCGCCTCGAATGCGTCGCGCCCGAGGTACGGACCCTTCGGCCCGAACTCCTCCCACGGCGTGGGCACCGGCGAGAAGGTGTTGGTCTCGTGCTGCATCTGGGCGATGACGAATTTCATATTTTTCCAAGGCCGATTCACCGCAAAGACGCAAAGAGCGCAAAGAATACCTAACGCGAAATTACGAGATGAATTGCGAACATTCCTCGTAGATTGCTGCGCTCGCGGGTTCCCTGTCGAGTTGTTTTTCCTTTGCGTTTCTTTGCGTCTTTGCGGTGAAATTATTGTCTAAGGAAGCGTCTTGAGAACTTCTCGAACCGTATCGAAGAGCTGGTC
>JANXPQ010000524.1 GCA_025357235.1 Betaproteobacteria bacterium | reverse complement strand
GTCACCAGTCACCAGTCACCGCCGTATGGCGCGCTACCGCTTCTACACCCTCGACGTTTTCACCAATACCCGCTTCGGCGGCAATCCGCTCGCCGTCGTGCTCGATGCCGATGACTTGAGCGGCGAACGCATGCAGACCATCGCGGCTGAGTTCAACCTGTCCGAAACGGTGTTCGTTCTGAAGCCGGTCAAGCCGGGTGCCGATCGCAAGAAATTGCGTATTTTCACGCCGCAAACCGAGCTGCCGTTCGCCGGGCACCCCACGGTGGGGGCCAGTTATCTGCTCGCCAAACTCGAGCTCGTCGAGGTGAATCCCGCCGATCCGGTGATGGTGCTGGAAGAAGGCGTCGGCGACGTGCCGGTGAAAGTGCAAGCGGGAAACGACGGACCGCGCTCCACGCAGATGTCGGTGCCGAGGATGCCCGAACGAGGCCCGGCCCCACCGTCACGTGCCGATCTTGCAGCAATGTTGTCGCTTGCCGAAGCGGACCTGTTGCCGGGTCATGCCGCGTATTCCTGCGGCGTGCCCTTCCTGTTTCTGCCGGTACGCGATCGCGAGGCCATCGCCCGGGCGAGATTGCGCACTGACCTCTGGGAAAAACTGTTGTCGGGCTGGTGGGCAAAAAGCGTCTACCCGTTTACAACCGACACGGTATCCAAAGAGGCACAGATTCACGCGCGCATGTTCGCGCCGGCGATGGGCGTCGCCGAAGATCCGGCGACCGGTAGCGCGGCTTCGGCGCTGGCTGGCTTTCTACATGACCAGAATCCCCGGGACGGCACCCGCGGCTGGCTGATCGAACAAGGCTTCGAAATGGGCCGGCCGTCGCTTATCGAGCTCGAGGCCGATATCGCGGGCGGCAAGGTGACGGCGGTGCGGGTCGGCGGCAGTTCGCTGCGCATTTCGGAAGGCTGGATCAGCACCGCTTGACTCTGGGAAGCTTCCGGCAGGCCGCTCGTTCTAAATTTTAGACACAATGATTCGAAACCTCCCGCTAACAATTTGGTGCTGCCGGCTCTATATTGGTTGTATCTGGGGAAGGCCTTGCCAGCGTTGGCGGGGACCCATTAGGAGATGCAAATGAATGCCTTGAGAAAAAGCAGCGAGCGCGGGTTTGCCGACCACGGCTGGCTGAAGAGTTTCCACACGTTTTCCTTCGCGGATTACTACGACCCGAAGAACATGGGATACGGGCCGCTGCGCGTGATCAACGAAGACCGCGTAGCACCAGGCCAGGGCTTCGGCAAGCATCCGCACCGCGACATGGAAATCATCAGCTACGTGCTCGACGGCGAACTGGAGCACAAGGACAGCATGGGCACCGGCTCGGTGATCCGTCCGGGTGATGTGCAGCGCATGAGCGCAGGGACCGGCGTGTTCCACAGCGAGTACAACCCTTCGCCGAAGAACGGCGTGCACTTCCTGCAGATCTGGATCGAGCCGGCCGAGCTCGGCATCAAGCCGAGTTACGAGCAGAAATTCTTCTCTCCGGAAGAAAAGCGTGGCAAGTTGCGCCTGCTCGCTTCGCCCGACGGCCGCGAAGGGTCGGTGAAGGTGCACCAGGATGCCTGGCTCTACGCCGCGCTGATCGACGGCGATGAGCGGGTCGTGCACAAGCTCTCCGCAGGCCGCAAGGCGTACGTGCACGTGGCTCGTGGCGCAGTGACCGTGAACGGCCAGCCCCTGGGTTCGGGCGATGCGCTCAAGGCCGACGGCGAATCCGAAGTCGTCATCGAGCAGGGCGACAACGCCGAAGTATTGTTGTTCGACCTGGAATGAACTGACGCGACGACGGACTGCAAAGGCGGGCCCGTCGCCGCGCGCCGGCCTGAGCCGGTTTCAATTCAGTCTTACGTATTCGTAATCCATCGGCAGGTTATTGATGCCGCGATCCGGCGGCGCGATCCAGCCCGCCATTTTCCCCGGTTCGACGACCCGCTTCATCAGGCTGTGCACAAACGCGCGGTCCGCCTCACTCGGAAGCCACTCGGGCATGCGCCGGTCGTATTCTTCGCGACTGAGCGGCTGGCCTGAGGGATCGGTCGGGACGTTGACCCAGGCGCCGATGCTGCGGCGGAAACGCGCACTGGGCAGGCTCAGTTTGAATTCATGACCGGCTCGCTGGATCGCCATGTTCCAGCGCTTCAGGCCCAGTTCGCAATCCTTGATGTAAGACCCGCGCATCACTTCGTTCATGGCATTGCGCAGGCTGACCGACTCCCGGCCTTGCGGCGTTTCCAGATCGTAAGTGGCATCGCCGCAGATGTGATCCTCGTATTGCGTTTCGTCGGGCCGGCCTTTGATCCCGTTGGCGAAGGAACTCGCGGCGTTGGAGGAGACTTCGGAGCCGAACAGATCCAGCGATGAAGTGAACCAGAAATTCATGTAACGCTGGATCGTCGGCAGGTCGACCGCGCCGCGGCCGCGCACCGCGGCGGGATCGTCGCTGCCGATCTCCTTCATGACCTCCAGGGTGCGCTTCACGACGCGCCCGACGCCGGTCTCGCCGACGAACATGTGGTGCGCCTCCTCGGTCAGCATGAAGCGGCAGGTGCGCGCCAGCGGATCGAAACCCGATTCGGCCAGGCTCTTCAGCTGGAACTTGCCATCGCGATCCGTGAAGTAAGTGAACATGAAAAACGACAGCCAGTCGCTGATCGGCTCGTTGAACGTGCCGAGGATGCGCGGCTTGTCGACGTCGCCGGAATGCCGCGCAAGCAGTTCCTCTGCTTCTTCGCGCCCGTCGCGTCCGAAATGCGCATGCAACAGATAGACCATCGCCCACAGATGCCGGCCTTCTTCCACATTGACCTGGAACAGGTTGCGCAGGTCGTAAAGAGACGGGCAGGTCAGCCCCAGCCTTTGCTGCTGCTCCACCGATGCCGGTTCGGTGTCGCCCTGCGTGACGATGATGCGGCGGAACTGCGATCGCAATTCGCCGGGAACCTGCTGCCAGACCGGTTCGCCGAAATGGTCGCCGAATCCTATGGTGCGATCGGGAACCTGGTCCGCCAGAAAAATCCCCCAGCGGTAGTCCGGCATCTTCACCGCGCCGTAACTTGCCCAGCCCTGCGCATCCACGCCGATGGCTGTGCGCAGATAGACATCCGCTTGCGCCGAGTCGCGCGGTCCCATCTCCTTCCACCAGTCGAGGAATCGCGGCCGCCAGTGCTCGAGCGCGCGCTGCAGCGTGCGGTCGTTGGCCAGGTCAACGTTGTTCGGAATTCTTTCTGAATAGTTGATGCTCATTATTTACTCCAATCTAACGCGTCTCCACCCAACACGGAGGCACAGAGAACACAGAGGACACGGAGAAAAGCAAGACGGGAAAATTGATTCGTTGATAGTCGGCTTGCTTCACGGACCCAGATTGGGACTTGCCGGATCGTGCACCGACCAAATTTCTATCAAGGTTTTCTCTGTGTCCTCTGTGTTCTCTGTGCCTCCGTGTTGGGTGTAGACAGCCCTAAACTCTTTCCCAGTTGAACTTCGGCTTGCTGCCGGTCCCGAATACTTTGAGCGCACCTTTTTCACCGACCGCGTTCGGCCGGTTGAAGATCCAGTTCTGCCACGCGGACAGTCTGGCGAAGATGCGTGTCTCCATGGTTTCCGGACCGGTGAAACGCAGATTCGCTTCCATGCCGGTCAATGCATCGGGCGACAGGCTTGTGCGCTCCTCGATCGCAATGCGGACTTCTTCATCCCAATCGATGTCGTCCGGTGCGAACGTCACCAGTCCCAGCTCGAGTGCTGCATCCGCGCCGATTCTGTTTTCGACCTGAGCCTTTGCGTCTGCCACCGGCTGTGCTTCCCCACAGAACCGGTTGGCGATGCGGGCTACGCCGCTGACCATCGGCAGGGCGCCGAAATTCATTTCCGAAAGCACAAGGGCGGGCGCTTGCGCTTCGGCGTCAGGCATCAGCAGCATGAAGCTGCGGTCCGCGGCCCGCAGCAGCTCGGCCAGCGTGCCGCAGAAACACGAACCCTGGTCGACGATGGCGAACAGCGTGCGTGAAGACACATCCAGCCGTGCCAGCGTCCGCCGCAGCATGCCGAGCGTTTCGCGCACGAACCAGTCG
>JANXPQ010000507.1 GCA_025357235.1 Betaproteobacteria bacterium | reverse complement strand
GGGTCACTGCCCTCGAAGCCCATCGCCCGCAGATCCAGTTGCTCGACGAAGGCCTCTACAACACGCACGGGGTTATCAGGTCCTACGTAGTCCTCGATACACGCCGGCAGCAACATCGCCTGGCTTCGCTCTGCACCTTCGTTTTTACACAGCCTCGGCCAACAGCCGACCCTCGAAAGAACGTTCCGATCAGCTGCCGCCCTGGACCATTTCAGGGCCGGTAATATATGGTCACAGGCAAGTTCGCCCGCGGGCGGTATCAGGGCCGCGAAGCGAGGGTTTGGCCTGTCCCGGGAGCCGCGGGCGAGCCCTCCGACGACGCCCGGGAGGAGAGCTTCGTGAAGACACTGACGGTCGAGGAGGTGTATGTTGCCGCGTACGATGCTCTGCGGAAGGACGTTCGAATTCCGAAGTTCGTCTGCGGGATCGACGAAGCTCGTTGCTTGCAGTGCGCACTTCGCTCTTTCACCGGGAATCGTTGCGAGGCGTAATTTACGCTGCGGGCGGCCTGATTCTGATCGACCTGACGCTCCAGCTTCAGGCCGTCACTGCGAACATCGGTCAATGGAATGCGCAAGTCAACAGCTTTCGACGCAAATTGCCGAACAGGTGGCATGATCATGCGAAGAGTCGTCCTGCTCGCTGCGATCCTCATCTCGATTTCCTGCCGATCCGTGTTCGGAGGCGCACAGGCGGTCGTTTCCTCCTGTGCGCCCGGCAAGGAGCCGCAGACACAGACGCTGGTGGGCCTGCTGACGGTGCACGTGATCTGCGATCGCGTGATCTTCGAAATCCCGCTGCGCGGACTCAATCGCGACATACTCGTCAACACCGAGTTTGCGGCGCTTTCGACGGGCACTGACTTTGTGGCGCCGGGCTCTGTTGTGGACAACCGCGTGGTCAGACTGATCAAGCTGGGCAACAAGATTTATCTCGAGGACGTACGCTACGAAATCCTGGCTCGCGAGCAGCCCAACCTGCAACGCGGCGTCGAGGCGGCTTCGCTGCGCACGGTGATCAGGGTATTCGACATCATCGGTGAGGGTCCCGGGGGCGAACCACAGATCGACGTGACCAGCATATTCACCAACGAGGTGCCCGCAGGCTTCGCGCTCGATCTGATGCGCCACTTCCACATGCGCGCGGTCGATCCGAAGCGCTCGTACGTCCAGACCGTCACGGCTTTTCCGGGAAGCATCGACGTTCGCTTCTATCAGACCTGGATGGCGGATGCCACGGAACTGCGCAAGTCGACCGACACCGAAGACCGGCCGGCCACGCTCGGGTTCATTTTTCACTCGAGCATCCTGGCGCTGCCGCCCTCGCCAATGCGCGGGCGTTATGCGGATGACCGGGTGGGCTATTTCACAGTGCCATTCGATGACTACGGCACCGGCGAATACGGAAGCGTTCGCCGAGGCTACATCCAGCGCTACCGGCTGGAAAAAAAGGACCCGGCGGCGGAAGTTTCGGAACCGGTCAAACCGATCGTCTTCTATCTGAGCCGGGAGGTACCCGACCAGTGGCGCCCGTACATCAAGCGCGGGATCGAGGATTGGCAAAAAGTCTTTGAGAATGCGGGTTTCCGCAACGCGATCCTGGCGCGCGACGCCCCAACCCATCAGGAAGACCCGAATTGGGATCCGGAAGACGTGCGTTATAACGTGGTGCGCTGGACCCCCAGCGGCCGCCAGAACGCAATGGGGCCGGCAGTGGTCGACCCGCGCAGCGGCGAAGTGATTTCTTCGCATGCGATTTTCTGGCATGACGTGCTGCGCCTGGCGGAGACCTGGTATTTCACGCAAGTCGGGCCGCTGGACCCGCGCGGGCAAAAGCTGCCATTGCCCGAAGATATCACCGGCGAGTTGCTGCGCTACATTGTGAAACACGAAATCGGCCACGCGCTGGGACTGCGCCACAACTTCAAGGGGCACTCGGCCTATTCGGTGGCGCAGCTGCGCAGTCGCGATTGGACCGAGAAGTGGGGCAACACGGCTTCCATCATGGATTATTCGAGGCTCAACTACGTTGCCCAGCCCGGCGACAACGCGTATCTGCTGCCGAAGTTCGGACCTTACGATTTCTTTGCCATCGAATGGGGATACAAGCCGTTTACGCAGATCGCGCTCGTTGACGGCAAGAGAACGAGACAGGTCATGAGCAGCGATTCGGAATGGGGCCATCTGGATCAGCTGGCGGCACAACAGGTCACCAATCCGATGCTGCGCTTCGGAGGCGAGGACGACTGGGCGGCGGTGGATCCGCAGGTCAATACCAATGTGTTGAGCAACGATCCGATCGCCGCGGCCGACCTCGGGCTCAGGAACATCGATCGCGTGATGCCCATACTGATTCCGGGTACGACCCAATCGGGCGGCAGCTATGCGCGGATGGCCGAAATGTACGAAGCCTTGATCCTGCTGCGCCATCGCGAACTGATGGCGGTCGCCAAGCTGGTGGGCGGGGTCGAGGAGACGCGCTACCAGGTCGGGCGCGGCCCGGCCCCGCCGTTCCGACCGGTCCCGGCGGAACGACAACGCGCTGCGATCAAGTTCCTGCTCGATCGAGCCTTCCCCACGCCAGGCGCGTTGCTGGATCCTGACGTCCTGTATCGCATCGCGCCCAATGGAGGCGCCAGTGCGCTGCAGGGATCCAATGTGCAGCTGCTGCGCAAACTCATCGATGCAGGCGTGTTCGAGCGTATGGCAGAAGCAAGGGAACTGGACCCGGCCCCGACGGGCTATACCGGCATCGACATGCTCTACGACCTGAATGACGGATTGTTCCGCGAACTCGAGGCGCCTGTCCCGATTATTGATTTGTACCGCCGCAACCTGCAGCGCAATTATGTCCTGACGTTGCTGGTGGCGGCGGGTGTGGAGAACGATCCTCAGGCGCCATCGAAGTCGATCGACTCGCGCAACATCGACGTCAGCGCGCAGAGCGCACAGAGTGCGCAGGCGCGCCAGGTGTCGGGGTCGCGCTCCGCGTCTTCGCCGCTTGCCGACGTGGCACAGCAATACGGGAAGGACGGTTATCCCAGCGAGTTTCGCGCCGCGTTGCGGCTCGGGGCAGTCGACCTGCAGTCCAAGATCGACGGGGCAATCGGCCGCACCAAACATCCAGGGACGCTGGCGCTGCTGCGCGAGCTCAAAGCACGACTGGAGCGCATGCCCTGAGTGGATCGCCGGGCGGCGGGCGCGCAATACCGGAGTCCCGGCTTGCGCACGTCATCCGGTCTTCGGCCGAACAATGGAGCCGGGAAAGGTTCGGCGCGCAAGAACCCGGCATTATTTCTCACCATCAATGTTTTCCCGGGGGAAGACCGGATCTTCAACGCGCTGCCGATGTTCCATTCATTCGCAAGGGAAATACCTGATGTGCAAAAACTCGCGGTTCCGGGGACGGGCAAGATCAATTACGTATCGCTCAAGGAGGACGCCGGCCGTGCAACGGTGGCTGCCTCGGGTGCACGGTTGGCGGAAATCAATGCGACCAGCGTAGCGCCATGACTGACCAGGCCACGGATTTCTCCAAGCTCCTCGAATGTCTCGCGGACCGGCTTCCGGCGTTTCGTCAGGCGCTGCTTGAGCAATCCGGCGCCGACCTCGAGCGCGTGGAATTGGGGGCCGGCGAGGTTCTGCTGCGCAAGGGCGGACAGGCACACTCGCTCTACGTCGTGGTTTCCGGAATGCTACGGGCTACGACCGTATTGGAAGACGGTCGCGAACTGACCCTGTCCGAATTCGGGCGCGGCGAGATGGCTGGCGAGATGGCGATGCTGGCCGGCGGCGGCTCTTACAGTGCCACTGTGTCGGCGGCGGCCGACGCGGTGCTTGTCAGAGTGCCGCGGGAGGCCTTTGAAAAAATTGCGAAGTCAGCGCCACAGGCCATCCGCGAGATGACCGGCGGCATACGCCGGCGGCTTGCCCGCGACCAGCTCGCCATCGGCCTGCCGAATTTGTTCGGGCCGCTTGACGAAACCATGCTCAGGTTCGTCGAGGCGCGAGTGGAGTGGGTAAGGCTGCACGCCGGGCAGACGCTATTCGCAGCGGGAGACAAGGGCGAAGATCTTTATTTTGTACTGGGCGGGCGCTTGCGTGCGGTAGACGGCGGCGGCCGGGTCCTGAGCGAAATGACCCGCGGCGAGAGCATAGGCGAGATCGCGTTACTGACGGGAGAGGCGCGCACTGCAACCGTTGTTGCCATCCGCGACAGCGACCTGGTCCGCATTTCCCGGCAAGCGTTTGACGAAATCGTCGAGAAGTACCCCGGAGTCATGCAAACCATCGCGCGGATCGTCGTCCAGCGCCTCCGGGCGAAGGAAGGGCCGGGTGTCGCGGCGACAACGCGCAAGTGCATCGCGGTGCTCGCGGCGGGTTCCGGAAATTTAGCCCGGCTCTTTACCGAGCGACTGGTGATCGCGCTCGGACGCATCGGCCCGACTTTGCATTTATCGGCCCAGCGGCTCGACGTCCTGCTGAACCGGCCTGGAATCGCTGCGGCCGAAGACGATGACGCCGCCGGTTTCCGCCTCACGGCATGGCTCGACGAGCAGGAATCGCATCACCAGTTCCTCATCTACGAAACCGACGGGTCCCCCTCCCTCTGGACACGACGTTGCTTGCGCCAGGCGGATGAAATTCTGCTGGTGGCGGCCGCCGGTTCGGACGTCGCGCTTAACGCGGTCGAGAAGGCCCTGCTGGGAACCGGGGACGGAATCTCGAAGGCCCGGCAAAGCCTGGTCCTGTTGCATGCCGATGGCAGCCGTTTGCCGTCAGGAACTTCCCTTTGGTTCGCCAATCGCAACGTGCCGCGCAATTTCCACATCCGTCTCGACAGGGAAGACGATTTCGGACGCGTGGCGCGCTGCCTCGGCGATGTTGCGGTCGGGCTCGTGCTCGGCGGCGGTGGCGCGCGCGGTCTGGCGCACATCGGCGTGGTGCGCGCATTGCGCGAAGCGGGGGTGCCGATCGACATGATCGGCGGCACCAGCATGGGGGCGGTCATGGCCTCGCTGGTGGCGATGGATCAGGACTGGCGGCAGATGCTGGAGACCAACCGGGAAGCCTGGCTTCACAGCAAGCCGCACAAGGAATATTCGCTGCCATTCATTTCCCTGATTCGCAGCCGGCGGCTCGACAGCATGGCAAAGAAAATATGGGGCGGGATCGATATTGAGGACCTGTGGCTGAATTTCTTCTGCATCTCCTGCAATCTCTCCACCACCGCCACAATGATTCACGAGCGCGGGCCGCTTTGGAAAGCGATCCGGGCCAGTGCTTCGCTGCCTGGCGTATTCGTGCCGGTCTTGAGCGATGGCCACATCCTGGTCGACGGAGGCCTGGTTAACAACCTGCCCGGGGACGTCATGCGCGAGCGAGCCTGCCGGACGCTGATCGTGGTCGATGTCGGATCAGAGCACGAGTTCACTTTCAGTCTGCCCGAATTTCCTTCGCCCTGGCAATTTCTGCGCAGTCGCATCCTGCCGTTCGCAGCGCGCATCGAAGTTCCGCACATCGTCGATGTGCTGATGCGGACGACCGATGTAAGCAGCAGCCAGAAGACGCGCGACGTCAAGAGAAATGCCGACGTTTGCCTGCGTCCCCCGATCGACGCCTACGGTGTTCTCCAGTTCGAGTCGCTCGACGAAATTGCCGAGGTTGGCTATCGCTACGCGAAGGCGAAGATCGAGGAATTGCGCGGTGAGCAATCTCTGGCCGGGCTATTCCCGGTCAAATGAGTGCGACTTGACGTTTTTTCGCAACGGCGCGTGGCGCGTGCGGGTTCGGGATTTCTAGGTCACCACGCTCATGTTCGATGAAGCTGCTTCAAGCCCCGTAGCGCAGTCTAATGTGAATGCCTTTTCCGACAGCGACGAGAAGGATCGTCTGTTGAGGTAATACCGGTCTGTTCCCGGGCGCCAGATCGAGACATCGGTGGTACCGGCCTGCGCGCGCCGTGATCCGAGTTGACCTACTCTGCGCACAACGGAGATGCGTTCGCGTCTCGTTCGCCGCGGAGCCGGTCCGATGGATGCCTCGATCAAGGGCCGCGGTGCGGGCGAGGGATTCGGCGTGCATATCTGCACCGGTCCGGTATTCGTGAAGGGCGCGGAACTGGGCGACATCCTCGAGGTGCGCCATTTTCTGATGACCACGCAGGGGCTCACCGAAGACGAGGCCATCTCGCTGATGACGGTCGGCGTCGACTTCGGCATAACCCAGGTGGTCGACGGCAACTGGGGGGTGTACGGCATCGTCAAGAAGGCGTTGTTTGCCGGACGCCGCGATTTCTGAACTAGGCTGAAGAAGACGAAAAGGGCGCCGCGAGGCGCCCTTTTTTTCTTGATGGTTCGAAGAGCCGGATCGGGAACCGCTATTCCCGACGAATGAGTCTCTTCAGATTCTCCTGATCCTCCCAGAACGCCTGCGCGCGCATCAGGTTTTCCTTCGGCGCCTGCAGGAACAATTGCTTGGCCGACTGGCTGGCAAAGCAATAAAGTTTGTCATCCGGCCCGACCCAAAGGACGGAGCAATCGGTGTGTTGTTGCCTTCCTTGCGCCAGACCCATCGTGCACTGGCCGTCATATTCGGGATCTGCCGCATACACGTTTGTAAACAGCGTCAGCAACACGACGAACAGGAGACTGAAGAGTTTCATGACATTTCTTTCGCCAGCGGCAGGGTTTGCGGGGATACTTGCATTTCTCCGGCACTTCAGCGCTTCTGCTGCGTTTCCTTCTCGCGGGCATTGATGATCGAGATGACCGTCACCACTTCGTGGGTGAATGATTCGGAAAACGGCAGCGGGTAACCGGCGTCGCGCATCGCCCACTTGACGCGATTGCCGAGCCGCGCCCTTTTGTAGATGTTCAGCTTGTTTTCCCTGGCAAAAGCTTCGACTCGAAAAATCAGGCTCTGATGCACTTTTTGCAGGCGCTGAGTTGCCTTCTTCGGATCCGTGTCCAGGCCGGTGGGCGGATAGCGCTTGATTATCTCCGACGCCAGCCAGTCCGCGAATTTGTCGACTTCCTTGGAATCGAACCATTTCAACATCGTCATCCCCCGGTTTGACTGCACCACGATTGCCACATCTGCCTGAACGCTTCTTCCATGTCTCGGGCAAAAAGTCGCTTGTCCATCAACGGCGATTCGAGCATTTTCGTTCGTAGCGACTTGCGCAATCCGGCGATTGTGGATGGGTTTCTGGCGAATTGCACGGCGCGCCGCACGTAGTCTTCCTGCGATGCGGCGATCCAGTCTTGCAGGCCCAGCGTCGTCAGAATGCTGGCTGCGCTGCGCGACCAGGAGCGTATGCCGGGAGCGGTGACAACCGGCGTTCCCATCCACAGCGCATCGCAGGTCGTCGTGCCGCCGCTGAATGGCATCGTGTCCAGGGCAATGTCCACCCGCCCGAACCTTCGGTAATATTCTTCGACAGGGACGTACGGGAGCATTTCTATCCTGGCGCGATCGACGCCTGCGTTTTCCATATCGAGGTAGAGATCCTCCCGCGCGCGGTCATCGACGACCCCCACCACCACAAAACGCGAGTCCGGCA
>JANXPQ010000463.1 GCA_025357235.1 Betaproteobacteria bacterium | reverse complement strand
CTGCAGGACCGGCTCACGGGTTGCAGGAAATCGCAAAGCGCCAGATGCCGCAGCTCTACTTCGACGAGATCGACGTGCTGATCATCGACGAGATGGGCAAGAACATCAGCGGCGCTGGTTTCGACCCGAATATCACCGGCCGCAACCGCCGCGCCGTGCAATGGAACTTAGGGCCGAAGGTCAAGAAAATCGTCGTGCTCGGACTGACCCATGAAACGCACGGCAATGCCACGGGGATGGGCGGAGCGGACATCATTACCATGCGGCTGTTCAAGGAGATCGACATTCCGTCGACTTACGCCAACATCATCACCTCTATGAATCTGGACGGCGGCGCGATCCCCATCGTCATGAACACGGAACGCGAAGCAATCCAGCTTGCGGTCAAAACCGTGGTGCGGGTCAAACCGGAAAATTGCCGGATCGTGCGCATCCGCAATACGCTTGATATCGCGCAGATCCAGGTATCGGAACCTTTGCTCGGCGAAGTGCGCTCCAGTCCCGAGCATTTCCAGATCGCATCTCCGCCGGCTGCGTTTGCGTTCGATGCCGAAGGACGGCTGGCGCCGTTGCCGTCGGCACACGAACCGTCAACCTTGGCCGCGGCGGCGCGTTAGCGAGAGTGCTTTCCGGGCTCGGGAAGCACTCTAAAAACATGACCAGGGGACTTATATGAAAAAAATCATTCTATTGCTCAGCCTTTCGTTTCTCGCGATGCCGGCCTTGGCCGCCACCGCGCAGCAGGACAAGATGAAGACCTGCAATGCCGATGCCGCCAAGCAAAGCCTGAAGGGCGATGCGCGCAAGGCCTTCATGAAAGATTGCCTGTCCGCCAAGAAAGATGCCGCGGCGGAACCGGCAAAGGAAATGACACCTCAGCAGGCCAAGATGAAGCAGTGCAACGCCGATGCAGCCGCGAAGAGCCTCAAAGGCGACGAGCGCAAGAAATTCATGAGCGATTGCCTGAAAGCCAAAAAATAAGCCGCTCGCAACGCCAACAGCCCCGCCGTGTGCGGGGCTTTTTATTGTGCCGGGTTAGAATCGCCGCATGGTCGGGCCAATATCCAAAGCAGGCAAACTCAGGATCGGCTTCGCCGGAGCCGGCGCGATCAGCCAGTACCACCTGGTTGGCTGGTCGGAAATGCCGGATGCGCAGGTCGTCGCGATCTGCGATATCGACGAAGCCAGGGCCCGCGCCAAGGCGCAGGCGTTCAACATTCCCAACGTCTACACCGATTTCCGCGCGATGATCGCGCGCGAAGAACTCGATGCCGTGGACATCGTCACGCCCGTCGGCACGCACGCTGAACTGACCCGGATCGCCGCGGACGCAGGAGTGCATGTGTCCTGCCAGAAGCCGCTGACGCCCACCGTGCGCGAGGCGGAGGAACTGATCGCTTACGTCGGCGAACGCGTTCGTTTCATGGTGCACGAGAACTATCGTTTCTGCCCGCACTACGTACAGGTCAGGCAATGGCTGGAACAGGGACGCATCGGCGACATCACCCATGCGCGTATGACGGTGCGCAGCCAGGGCATGATCGAAGTTGGAAACACCCCCGCTTTCCTGCTGAACCGCCAGCCCTACCTGAAAGACTTCAAACGCCTGCTGATCTTCGAAGTGCTGATCCATCATCTGGACGTGATGCGCACATTGCTCGGCCCGCTGGATGTCGTATCGGCGCAAGTCGCAAAAGTGAACAAGGCGCTGGCGGGCGAAGACGTAGCCGTCATCCTCATGCGCGGCCGCGACGGCATGACAGTCGTCATGGACGGCAACATATCGGCCCCCGGTTACGGCCCGATGCCGGCGGACCGGCTGGAAATCATGGGAACGAAGGGCACGCTGATTTACGATCGTGACAGGTTATATATGGCCGGTTCGGACGAACCGCCGGTAATCTTCGACCTGGCGAAGAATTACCAGGCCTGCTTCACCAGCGCAGTGCGGGAATTCGTGCGCGGCCTGCGCGACGGCAAGCCGTTCGCAATCGATCGCCTGGATAACCTGGAGACGCTGAAGCTGATGGAATCCTGCTACGTCGCCGCCGGCGTGAGAGTCTGATTCACACCCGTTCGATGAGCGCCGCGATCCCCTGCCCGACCCCAATGCACATGGTGGTCAGCGCGTAGCGCGCCTTGCGCTCCTGCAACTCGTAAACAGCGGTAGCCACCAGACGCGCGCCGCTCATGCCCAGGGGATGGCCCAACGCGATCGCCCCGCCATTCGGATTGACGCGCGCATCATCGTCCTTGATTCCGAGCTGCCGCAGCACTGCGATGCCCTGCGCCGCGAAGGCTTCATTCAGTTCGATCACGTCGACCTCGCCGAGCTTCACGCCGGTCCTGGCCAGAAGTTTCTGGGTGGCCGGCACCGGACCGATGCCCATGATGCGGGGCGCGCAGCCGGCTACGGCGGAGCCGACTACGCGTGCCAGCGGAACCAGCCCGTGGCGTTTGGCTGCAGCCTCGCTGGCAAGGATCAACGCACATGCGCCGTCGTTGACCCCCGACGCATTCCCGGGCGTGACGGTCCCGTCTGGCTTCACAACACCTTTCAGCTTGCCCAGCGCTTCCATGCTGGTTTCACGCGGATGCTCATCCCGATCAACGACGACGGCGTCGCCCTTCTTCGCCAGGATCGTTACCGCTACGATTTCCTTCGCGAGGCGGCCATTTTTCTGCGCAGCGGATGCCTTCGCCTGCGACCTCAGCGCGAACGCATCCTGATCCGCTCGCGAAACACCGAACTCCTGCGCGACGTTCTCCGCCGTCTCCGGCA
>JANXPQ010000442.1 GCA_025357235.1 Betaproteobacteria bacterium | reverse complement strand
CGCGGGGGTAGCCGTGGTCGCCGTGTTCATGCTGGTGGCAAGGCCGGTGGCGGTATTCCTGTGTGCACTGCCCGATCGTCGTGCCAAATGGACAACCAGGGAAATGTTGTTCATGTGCTGGACGCGGGAAACCGGCGTCATTCCCGGCGCATTGGCCGGCCTTTTGCTGGGCATGGGCGCGCCCGAGGCGAAACTGATTGCCTCCGTCACTTTCATCGCGATCCTTATGACCATTCTGATCCAGGCGACCACCACCCGGTGGGTCGCGCGGAAACTGGGCCTGCTCGAAGAATGAAAATACCGGCTTCGTGCTAGCGTATTTTTCCCCAGCCGGACGAAGCGGCGCGCGAATCGGATGCGCCGCGACGGGACAAATCCGGCAAGCACCCAACCGAAGAATCAATCCTTGCCCTTTGCGCTCCAGGCTTCGCTCTGCAGGCGCACCACATCCCCCAGGGCGCGGTTTTTTTCGAACGACTCGCGCAGCCAGGCGCTGTCGTTGCGGCCGGACTCCACCATACGGCCGATCTCCGCCAATGCCGCGCTCGATCCCAAGGCTTCTGCATGCGGCGCCAGGCGTAACAGCGTCTCCGCGATGTCTTCCCTGAGCGCGCGGCGGGTACGCGTTCCAGCGTCGATGAAACCGGCGTCCAATCCATAGCGGCAGGCGGTAAAGCGGTTGAAGCTGTAGACGCGATAGACGTCGAGCGACGGCGCGCTCGGCCGGTCAAGCATCAGATGGCGGGCAAGTGCCTGCGCGTAGGCCGCCAGCGCCGCGGCCTTTTCGACCGTCAGCGGGGTGTCGCAGACGCGGATTTCGATGGTGCCGAATTCCGGCTTGGGCCGGATGTCCCAATAGAAATCCTTCATGCTCTCCACCACGTTTAGATCGCGCATGGTATCGAAATAGGCGTTGAATTCGTTCCAGTCGGCAACGAAGGGCATGGTGCCGGAAAGCGGAAAGGCGTTGATGTTGTTCAGCCGCGACGAATCGAATGCCGTATCCATTCCCTGGGAGAACGGCGACGAAGCGGAAAGGGCAATGAAGTGCGAGATGTAGCGCGACATCATGTGCAGCAGATAGATGGCGTCGTCGCCGCTGCTCACACCAACATGGATGTGCTGGCCAAAGACGGTGAACTGCTTGGCCAGGTATCCGTACATCTCGTGCAGGTGAAAGAAGCGCTCCTTCGGAAAAATGCGCTGCTCGCTCCAGTGCTGGAACGGATGCGCGCCGCCGCCGGCGATGGCCAGGTTCAGGCGCTGCGCATTGCCGACTACCGTATCGCGAATCGCCTTCAACTCGGCAAGCATGGTGAGGTAATCCGTATTCACCCCGGTACTGATTTCGATCATGCTTTCGGTGATTTCGGGCTTGATGTCGCCGGCATGCTTTTCCCTTTCGATCAGCGCCAGCAAATCCCCGGCGCCGCGAATCAGGTTCCAGTCGTGGGTGCTGAGGATCATCAGCTCGAGCTCGACTCCCATCGTGAAAGGCGCCGAGCGACTGAATTCGAGCGTCATGCGGCGGCTCCTGTTGCCGGTTCTGCTTCGCCCGCCCGGCGCAGTGCCCATTGCGTAGCAAGCGGCCCGACCAGCTCGAGGATGACCACGGCGGAGAGCACGATCGAGGACAGCTTCGCCCCGAACTCCGGATACAGCGCCGAGGCGCCCTGCACCATCACGACGGCGATGGCTGACATCGGCACCATGCCGATGCCCAGCAGCAATGCCTTCTTTTGCGTGATGCCAGACAAGGGTGCGAACAATCCGAGGCCGGCCAGTTTGCCGGCGAGGCGCGCGAGAACGAATGCGGCGCCCACGGCACCCGCCACGGCCAATTCCGAAGGCCGCAGTCCCGCGCCGGTGATGACGAACAGCATTACCAGGAAGAACTGGCCGCCCGGTCCGAACTCGACCGCCATCAGGTCGTGATCACGATCCAGGTTCTTGGCAAATACCCCGAAGGCCAGCAATGCAAGCAGCACCGACAGCTTGAACGAGATTGCGCAGCCGACCGTGCCGACGATCAGTCCGAGCAGCATGACGAACTGGCTGTCCTCGCGCTTGCCCAGCCAGCGCGCCAGCGTGCGCGCAGCGATGAACGCCAGAAAGCCGAGCCCGGCCGATCCGGCGATCAGATAGAGCGGATGCAATACGGCCCGCAGCCAATCGGCCCGGTATTCCAGATGCACGAAGCCGAACAGCAGCGCGATCAGCAGGAATGCGAATACGTTGTTCAATGCGGTGAGCGCCAGCAACCGCTCGGTCAACGGCCCCTTGGCGTGCTGATCGTGAACGATCATGATCAATACTGCGGGAGACGTCGCCATGGCGATGGCCGCTGCGGTCGCCGAATAGACCGGTGCAATCCCGAAAAAACGCAGCGTTCCGTAGACGAACAGGAACGACAGCAGGCTTTCCGCCACGCTGCTTGCCAGCAGCCAGCGATCGTGGGTGAACCAGCGCAAATCCAGCCGGCGCCCGAGTTCGAACAGGATCAGGCCCAGCGAAATATCGACGAAGATTGACAACTCGCCGAGCATGGTCTGGTCCAGCAGGCCGAGCACGCCGGGGCCGAGCACCAGCCCCGCCGCGACGAAGCCGGTGATGCGAGGCAGCTTGAGCAGGCGCACGAATACCTGCCCGACAGCCAGTCCGCAAAGCAGAATTGCGCCGACCAGCATCATGTTGGCAGCCGTCAGCGGGAAGGAAGGCAGAAAACCGATGTCGTCCATGCCGGGCTTTGACCAGGAATCGGGGGATGGAATTCAGCGCCAAAGCGGGAAAATAAATGTGCGGCCCTGCTCTTGCCGCACTTCAATGCGAGCTCGTCGCGCTTATCCGTTCAAGAGGATGACATGGACCCTGAACGGTCCATGCGCGCCCAGGACCAGCGTCATTTCGATATCGGCCGTGCGCGATGGGCCGGATACGAAATTCACCTGGCGTGGGAGGCCGGCGTGTTCGCGGCGCAGAAGATCCCATCCATCTTCCATCGTGCGCACGATGCGGGAGGCCGGCACGATCGCGATGTGATTTTCCGGCAGCAAGCTGGTTGTGGCATGGGTGTTTTCACCCGATAGCAGCATCAAGGTGCCGTTTTCGGCGAGAGCGCAAAACACGCCGGTTATGCCCAGTTTGTCGTCGCCATTACTGGGCCGCGCTTCGACACCCAGGCCTGCGCCAGCCCAATCGAGCTGCGCGAATTCCGGCCAGCACGCGCCGCTGGCCGGCAGGTTTTTTTGCTGCACATAGGAAGCCACCGCCCGCGGTATTTCGGCAAACGAGCCCACCTCGTCGACGGTAGACATCATCGCGATGCAGCGTTCCTTGAATCGCGGAACCGTCTCCCAGTCCATCGTCGGCAGCGGTCCGCGCTCGCGCGCTTCGAGGCGCGCCAGAATGGCTTCTCGTTCCTTTGCGCTGGTTCCGCCTTCGCGGCCGTTTGCTTCGCGAATGCGCCTGAGAATGTTGTCGCGCGCGCTCATTGCGTTCTCCGGGTTCTGCTCTGCGCATACAGTTCGCGGAACGTCCTGCCGCGCGGCGCGGGAAAATCGCGGCCCGACGTCCACTCCGAGCCTGCCGCCGGCAGTCTGTGCAGCAGCCGATCGCGCCCCCCGAGCCATTTTCCAACGCGGGCAGCGATGCGCGTCAATGCGCCATATATGGCGGGACGCGCAGCCGCCCATGCCCACAGCCTGAGTCCGAAGCGTTCCGGCCAGGGGCGCAGGTTTTTCTGCACCTGTTGTTCGCGCAATTTTCGCATCAGGTCGGGCAACGGAATCTTGACCGGACAGACGACGCCGCACTGGTTGCACAGCGTCGAAGCATTCGGCAAGTCGATCGCCTTTTCGAGGCCGACATAAGCCGGCGTGAGGATCGAGCCGATCGGCCCTGGATAGACCCAGCCATACGCGTGGCCGCCGATGTTCTGGTACACCGGACAGTGGTTCATGCAGGCGCCACAGCGAATGCAACGCAATGCTTCACGTATCTCGGAGGCCAGCACTTTCGTGCGTCCGGCATCCACGATGATCACATGGAATTCTCCGGGACCGTCCTTGTCTCCGGGTCGTTTCGGCCCGGTGGTGAAGGAAAGGTAGTTGCTGATGGATTGCCCGGTCGCGGAGCGGGTCAGTAAACGCAGCAACAGCGAGATGTCTTCGAGCGTCGGTACGATCTTCTCGACGCCGGTGATGGCCACATGCACGCGCGGCATGGTGGTGGTCATGCGGCCGTTGCCCTCGTTGGTGACGATCATCGTCGAGCCGGTTTCGGCAACCAGGAAGTTGGCGCCGCTGATGCCCATGTCCGCGTCGAGGAAGTGCGGACGCAATATTTCCCGCGCCTCGTGGGTCAGCGCGGCGATGTCGTCGAGCCGAGGACGGCCATGTTTTTCGGCGAACAGGTCGGCGATGTCGTCCTTCGATTTGTGCACTGCCGGAGCAATGATGTGCGACGGCGTCTCGCCGAACTGCTGAATGATGTACTCGCCGAGGTCGGTCTCGCGCACGTCGAGGCCGGCCGCCTCGAGCGCATGGTTGAGGTTGGTTTCCTCGCCCAGCATCGATTTCGACTTGATGATCTTGCGCACCTCATGCTTGCGCGCGATTTCGATCACCAGTTCATTGACCTGCTGCGGCGTTTCCGCCCAGTGCACGATGGTCCCTGCGGCCGCAGCCTTCTTCTCCCACTCTTCCAGCAGCACATCCATGTGCTGGAGTCCGTAGTCCCGGATGCGCGTAGCGGCTTCGCGGATGTCTTCGAAATTATCCAGCTCGAGAATGGAGCGGGAGCGTGCGACGACGAGTTTGCCCTTGGCGTTGCGCAAGGCCTTCTGCACCTTCGGATCGGCGAGTTTGAGGCTGGCGGCCTGCTTGAACCGATTCGATGAAACCTGCATATCTTCTCCCCCGGCTTTAGTCCGCAGTCCTGCGGTCCAGGTCCTGCATCGGATCGGTCATGCCGGCGAGAACTTCCGCCACATGCAGCACGCGGATGTTGTTGTCGCCGCGGCGGCGCAACCTGCCCTCGATGTTCAGCATGCAGCCCAGATCGCCCAGCACGAGCGCATCGGCCTGAGCGGACTGCACGTCCTCACATTTGAGGTCGGCAATGCGCGTCGAGATCTCGCCGTATTTCACCGCGAACGTGCCGCCGAAACCGCAGCATTGTTCCGGGTTGCGTGAGATGAATGTCAAGACACAGCCGCGCGCCCTGCTTTCGAAAGTGGCGGGACTGAGCATCAAGGAGATGCAGCAACCGGAACAATGCTGCGGTTTCGGCGGCACGTT
>JANXPQ010000436.1 GCA_025357235.1 Betaproteobacteria bacterium | reverse complement strand
GGACTGTTGCGCGCCGCGTTGTAGCAGAACAGCACCGTCCAGCGCCGGTTCGGCGAGCGATTCTGGTCCGAGCGATGTAGCGTGTTGCAGTGGAAGAACAAGCCGTCCCCGGGCTCCATTTCGGCATAAACGGTTTCCAGGTGCTTGAGCGCCTGCTCGACACGGGTGGGCTCCGCACCGACCTGGCTACCCTGGATCACGCCGTGATCGATGCGCCCCATCAAATGGGAAGCCCGCAAAACTTGCAGGCAGCCGTTTTCCTTCGTGCACTTGTCCAGCGCGACCATGACGCTCGCCATCAGCGGAAACAGGCAGCCGTTGTTGTACCAGTAGCCGTAATCCTGGTGCCATTCCCAGGCCCCGCCTTCGAAGGGCTCCTTGGCGGTGAGCTTGGAATGATAGTGATACACCTCTCCGCCGAGCAGCGACTCCATCGTGTCGACGATGCGATGGCTGCGCGCGGCAAGTCCGTAAACGCTGTCGCCCGGATGATTCCACAGCGCCATCCTGGTCGCGAGGCCTTGCGCATCCTTGCGGTTGTAGAAATGCTCGCGGACCTGCGGGTCGGTTTCCATGGCTTGTTGCAGCAGTTTCGCTTCTTCGGGATCGAAGAGTCCGCGCACCATGACGTATCCATCGCGGTCGTAAGCGGCCCGTTGTTCGGGCGTCAGTATCGATCGGTTCAAGTTATCTCCTGATCTGTTCATGTCGCGCCGCCGCGGTGGCGGCCGTTTGCAACGTTGCCCGATTTTAGCCAACCCTTCCGGGCTTCACCAGACAACCGCAGTGTAACTATTCCATTGCGCGTTATTCGCGATGGTTCGGCATTCCATCGTGCCCCGCGCCGCAGCGGTATGGCAGAATGCAATCAAACAAGAACGATTGGAGGAATTCATGAAGCGCTTCGATCCCGTCACCCAGGCCCGCATCGACCTGACGGCCGCATTGCGGTCAGCAGCGCGCATGGGCCTCAATGAAGGCGTGTGCAACCATTTCAGCCTGGAAATGCCGGGCGACCCGACCAAGTTCCTGATCAACCCGCAGGGATTTCACTGGTCCGAGCTCACGCCCGCGGACCTGATGGTCGTGGACGAAAACGGGGAGGTCGTGGAAGGCAAGCACAAGGTCGAGCCAACGGCATTTTTCATTCACGGCCGCATTCATCTGGGCAAGCGCAAGAAATGCGTCCTGCACACGCATATGCCTTTTGCCACAGCCCTTACGTTGCTCGAAGGCGGCGAACTCGATGTTTTCGCGAATCAGAGTGCG
>JANXPQ010000275.1 GCA_025357235.1 Betaproteobacteria bacterium | reverse complement strand
GCGCAGCGGATGTGGAAGAATGGAATGCCAAGTTTCAATCGACTTATATCTGGCAAAGCAAGCAACCATTCACCGCAGCCTACTCAGGTCGTAATAGCCTGACTCCCGACTACGAAAAAAGCTATTCGTTCACCGCAACCGCGGCGTTGGGCTTCCGTCCATGGGCCCACGGCGAACTGTATTTCGATCCTGAGGCTGCACAGGGCGTACCCCTTTCCAATCTCACCGGTCTGGGCGGTTTCACCAATGGAGAAATGGCGCGTGCTTCCGGGTCGAACCCCACCTTCTACCGCGCGCGCCTGATCCTGCGCCAGACCTGGGACATGGGCGGTGGCAGCGAGCAAATGGAGTCGGACGCAAACAGACTCGCGGGCACGGTAGACAAACGACGTGTGGTACTGACTGCCGGAAACCTGTCCGTACTGGACATCTTCGACAACAACGCTTACAGCCACGATCCGCGCAGGCAGTTTCTGAACTGGGCATTCTTGACCTACGGCGCGTATGACTATGCGGGGGACGCGCGCGGCTATACCTGGGGTGCGGCATTGGAATACTTTTACGAAAATTGGGCAGTTCGGGCGGGTCGTTTTATTCAGCCCAAAGAGCCGAACCAGTTGTCGCTAGATTCTCGAATATTTGAGCACTACGGCGACCAGATTGAGATCGAGCGAGGGCACACGTGGAGAGATCAGCCCGGCGTGCTACGGATCCTCGTCTTTCGCAACCGGGCCATAATGTCCCGTTTTGACAATGCGCTCGACCTTGCGGCCCGAACCGGCACTACACCCGACATCAATGCCGTGCGCACGGGAGAACAGGTCAAGGCCGGTATCGGCATCAATCTCGAACAGGCGCTCACCCCGGACGTGGGAGTGTTCTCGCGTGCCATGTGGGCGGACGGGCAAACCGAAACCTATGCCTTCGCTGAAATAGATCGCTCGCTATCTGCAGGGGCACTTATCAAGGGGGGCGCATGGAGGCGCCCGCAGGATTCGGTCGGCGTAGCCTGGGCCCGAAATGAGCTATCGCACGCCCACCGCGACTACTTGGCGGCCGGAGGCCTCGGTTTTTTTATTGGGGACGGACGTCTTAATTATCGCCCGGAGAATATTGTTGAAGCTTTCTATAGTTTGGGCGCGTGCAAAAACTCTTGGGTCACCCTTGACGCGCAGCGCATCCAGAACCCCGCTTACAATGCGGATCGTGGTCCGGTTCATGTTGCAACGTTTCGTGTGCACGCCGAATTTTAAATTGCTAATCGACCCGACGCGGAACCTGTCCTGAAGGCCGAACAACGCTGCCTTGATAGATCGCAGGGAAGCGCGCTGGGCTTCATGGCACGCATTCATCAGTCAACCTGGTTAAAGCGATCCCCTCGCGCGCAGCTGGGATCGCGTATTACAGTGAGACATAGTCGATTACAACCATTACCAGATGACCAGTGGCATCGGCAAAAGGGCGATTTTTCCGGTGTGCAGCGTGAACTCGAAGAAGTGAAATGCCGAGAACCGCGATATCGCCAAGGATCGTAAGTGGTCGCCGACGAAAAGGACGTTAGCTGGAAAAACGCAACAAAATTTGCTCATCAAACCGAGGAAATCAACAGCATATTTGTTAGCTGCATTATTGCGTAATGCAGAAAGGGGAGGAAGTTGACGCAATCGAGCTCCAGACTCAGTACCCCGAACCAAAACCGCTGGTTCGCTGCAGGGGCGTTTTTCGTAGCGCTTTCTGCCCAGGCTGCGGAGTCAGACCCGCTCTCTCGATGTACTGCAATCCCTGATCGAGAGCAAAGGTGGCGCTGCTACGATGAAGTTACAGGCGTCGAAGGTTTGGGAAATAGTATCAATGACCCCGCAGAGGATACCTGCGGCGCGGGGTATACCGCGCTATCGCGTCAATGGGACACGCGACCCTATTGCCGGAGCGAGCTTTATCAGCTCAGGCCCTACAAGCAGAACTACCTGATAGTGCGCTATTCCAACAATCCCAATAATCACCCCAGGAGTGCCAATTTCAAACCGGTTCGGGACCAGCAGCTTGAGCAGCCAGAACTGAAGTTCCAGGTGAGCACGAAGGTCAAAATCGCGGAACAGGTTGGGAATCTTGCTGATCTGTGGTTCGGTTACACGCAGCAAAGCAACTGGCAGGCATTCAACGACTCGAACGCCCGTCCATTTCGCAATACCGACTACGAACCTGAACTAATACTAGGCTTCCCGTTACGATCGCAGCGCAGCGCGCTGGGCTTCACGCCACGCATGATCAATCTCGGCTTCGTGCATCAGTCGACCGGTTCGAGCGACCCCCTCGAGCGTAGCTGGAATCGGGTCTATGCAGAAATCGGGCTTGACCGGGATATCGACAAAACACGCGACCGTTTCGCCATCTTGGCGCGAGCGTGGTACCGGTTTCCGGAAAGACGCTCTGAAGATGACAATCCAGACATTCCACATTATCTGGGCTATGGGGATCTATTGTTCTTCTGGAGGCATGGGGACAGCAATGTTTCCGCCCTCCTGCGCAATAATGCGCAGACGGAGGACAATCGAGGCTCGCTGCAGCTCAACTGGAGCATACCCATTACGCGCGTTCCGAGTCTGGACAGTGTCACGGCCCCGTCTTGGGTCAATCACGAACTCAGATTTTACGTGCAGTTCTTCACGGGCTACGGAGAGACGCTGGTTGATTACAACCATTACCAGACCACCATTGGCATCGGCATCATGCTGACGGACTGGATGTAAAAACGAGTAATTCTTTTGAAAGTACTAACATGCCCACTTTTGAAGGAAGTAGCACAGATACGTTGTCAAAGATTCAATCAATGCTGGCCAAGGAATATAATTTTTCAATCGAGCAACTTGGCCCGGATCAGGCCTTGGCCGACCTGGGCATTGACTCCCTGACCACGATCGAATTCATGTTCAAACTCGAGGATGAATTCTCTATTTCACTCTCCGAAGAGCGTGGCACTCTGAACACGGTACGCGACATTGCGAATCTAGTAGATGCCGTGCGGCACAGAAAGACGGGACCAACGTAAGCTGAAGTCGGCGGCCCGAGGGTAGGAATCAATACCGGTGCATTGCACGTCGGGATAAAAGCCCTCTAGTTTTCTAGCTTTACGCAGCCAGCAATGTAGGTCTGGATTCTCATCGGTCAGATCATGGATTTTTGGGTACCTCAAACGCGTACTTGACTCCGACCCAAACACCAAGTGGAGCACCGGGTGAACGGAATTGCTCCGCAACCGAAGCGCCAGTGGTGGCGAACGAATTATTAGGTCCGAGGAAGGTGTTTTGCCCTAATGCACCGAACGTTTGATAGCGCTTATCAAATAAATTGTCGATTCGCCCGAAGATCTGCCAATGTCGATCGGCCTGGTAACGCGCGTCCAGATTGACGATGGCATAACCCGGCACCGAACCGTGGACATCACGATTGTTCTCATCACCCCGCGCGAACTGATTCGAAGCAGCAATCAATGTGCCTGCCGCTGACAGTTTCTCGGTGTATGCGTATTCGGCACGCAAATTGAATTGATGTCTGGGAATTCCGGGAATCCGGTCCCCGGGCGTGACACGGATGTCCGTGCACGTCGGACAACTGAGGGGTGCGGCGGTGGTTCTCGTGCGTTTTCTTGAACGGCGTCGCATCAAGTTGATGAAGGCTGCTGGCGCCGCCTTGGGTCTCGTTCCGCTCGCCAAGGACGAGGGATTCGCCTTCGTTTCGGTGGAGTTGATGCGCAAACGCGGGCGAGGGATCGGCGTCTGCCTTAGCGGAAACTGGAAGGGATACGCAGTTCACGTGTTCTATCTCTTTTATCCTTCTGGCAAATCAGTCTCCATCCAGACAGTGCTGATGACGCACTTCAACGATAAGGCTTTCCCGGAATTTGCGGCAATCGAAAAAAATGCCAATCTGCACTGGCCGACGGTCGATCTGCCATTGGTTGAAGATGTCCCCGGCGCGCTCAAGAAGCATTGGCTGTTGTTCGCGAAGGACGGTCACTGGCCATTTGGCGCCGCACTAGCAGAGTGGATGGGCAAGAACCGCGGGCGCACCGGATTGCTCAGTAGCGGCTGGTCGTACGAAGGTCATGGCACATCGCTCTACGTTTATCGCACGGCACGGCTGCCAAGCCCAAGAAGCTTGGGCTCTGGCTCGATGAGGCAGTCGCGGAAACGCAGGGGTTTGCACTAAGGGCGGATGCTCCCTTGGGGAAGGTCACATCGGAGCTAGAATTTCCGACGCCGGAGCGAGCGCAGGTACGAATAAAGGCCACGTTCCGAGTCAAATAGCATCCGTGATCGCGCAAACGTTTCGAAAGAAGCAGGTGAGGAGATGGATCGTGACAGATGCTGAACTGCACGCGTGGTCGCCAGATATCGGGACCGTCGCTGCCGCACTGCGCCGCACCGATCGCCCTTCTAAAGCCGATCTGCTTGTTGATGCAGTACGCGCGGGGGCGACCTCAAGTGAAATTCTCGGCGCTATAGGCGGCGTGTTGCGCGACCATTGCGAGCTTCGTTCTCAGCTCAGCGAACCGGACGCGAATGCGTGGGACGCCGTGATGGCGGACGTGCACGGTGCATTTCCTGGTTCAAGGTTTCGCATGTGGATTGCCCAGCTAAAAAACCGCAGAACCTGATACCGTCTCTGTATCAACTCACGACTGAGCACGTACAATCAGAGCCGTGAAATCCTACTTCCCAATTCACCTGTCCGGACATCTGCGTCATAATTTTCTCATCCGCTTGATTCGCGCTAGACCGCGACTTTTCATTTCAGCTGTGGTGGGACTATTGGTAACCGCACTGCTTC
>JANXPQ010000016.1 GCA_025357235.1 Betaproteobacteria bacterium | reverse complement strand
CATCGATGCGCCGAAGCCGCCGACGACGCCGACGAGCACGCGTTCGCGGCCGAGGACTTTCGCCGCGGCATCGGGCCCGCCCAGCCCGTTCTGTATGGAAAGCACGACCGTGTCGGGACCCAACAGCGATCGCATCGACTGCGCTGCTTTTTCGACATGCATCGCCTTGGTCGACAGAATCGCCAGATCGCAAGGGCCAGCATCCGCCGCGTTCGTCGTTGCGTTGACGCGCACAGTGCGATCGCCCGATGCGCCTTCAAGGCGTAATCCGCTGGCCCTCATCGCGTCGACGTGCTCCTTCCAGTTGTCGATCGCCCAGACTTCGTGTCCTGCATCGGCGAGCAATGCCGCGTAGACGCTTCCCATCGCTCCACAACCGACTACCGCTACCTTCATGTGAATTCTCCTTGTCGAGAGTCTGATTCTAAAGAACTCCCGCTCTTCCGGCATGGCTGATTGATCTACAATCGCGCTCTCCCTATGCCCGCCGCGTCGGGCGGTGCGGGGTTGCCCGCCCACTTATGGAAAATCTGGAGGAATGATCGATGGAATACAGGCAGCTCGGCGGTTCGGGATTCAAGGTCCCGGCTTTGAGCCTCGGCACCGGCACCTTCGGTGGGGGCAACGAGTTTTTCAAATCCTGGGGCACCAGCGATGTCGCGGAGGCCACGCGGCTGGTCGACATCTGCCTCGAAGCCGGCCTGACGATGTTCGATTCCGCCGACGTGTATTCGGGCGGCATGGCGGAGGAAATCCTCGGGCAGGCGATCAAGGGCCGGCGCAACCAGGTGCTCATTTCCACCAAGGGCACGTTCCGCACAGGGCCGGGACCGAACGACCTCGGTTCGTCGCGTTTCCATCTGACCGAAGCCGTCGAGGCAAGCCTGCGGCGGCTGGGCACCGATCACATCGACTTGTATCAGTTGCACGGGTTCGATGCCCGCACGCCGGTGGAAGAGGTGTTGCTGACGCTCGACAACCTGGTGCGCTCGGGAAAAATCCGCTACATCGGTTGCTCGAATTTCTCCGGATGGCATCTGATGAAATCGCTGTCGATCTCGCAAATGCACGGGCTGGCGCGTTACATCGCGCACCAGGCCTATTACAGTCTGGTCGGCCGCGATTACGAATGGGAACTCATGCCGCTCGCGATTGACCAGAAGATCGGCTCGGTGATCTGGAGTCCGCTCGGCTGGGGCAAGCTCACCGGTAAGCTGCGCCGCGGCCAGGCGCTGCCGGAAACCACGCGGCTGCAAAGCAAGCTCTCCAACGACAAAGGACCCCCGGTTTCGAACGAGCAAGTCTTCAAGGTCATCGATGCGATCGATGGAATCGCAAAGGAGACCGGCAAGACCGTCACGCAGATCGCACTGAACTGGCTGCTGCAGCGTCCGACGGTCTCGACCATCATCGTCGGCGCGCGCAACGAGGAACAATTGCGCCAGAACCTCGGCGCGGTCGGCTGGAACCTGACGCCGGCACAGGTCGCGAAACTCGATGCCGCCAGTGCGACGACGCCCGCTTATCCGTATTGGCACCAGCGCGGGTTCCCCGAACTGAATCCGGCGCCGGTCTGATCGAGCCATTGCCTGCCTGCACGCGAATCGTTGCTCATGACTGACTTGCCGAACCCCGCCGCGCTCGCCGGCGTGCGCGTGATCGAAATGGGTCAACTGATTGCCGGCCCGTTCTGCGGCAAGTTTCTCGGCGAATTCGGCGCCGATGTCATCAAGATCGAGCCGCCTGGCGGCGGCGATCCGCTGCGCAACTGGCGCATGATCAAGAACGGCACGTCGGTGTGGTGGCAAGTGCAGTCGCGCAACAAACGGTCGGTTGCAATCGATTTGAGGGCGAAGGAAGGCCAGGACCTGGCGCGCAGGCTGATCGCGCAAGCCGATGTGCTCATCGAGAATTTCCGTCCCGGCACGCTCGAGGAGTGGGGCATGAGCTGGGAAGCGCTATCCGCGCTCAATCCCCGCCTGGTCATGTTGCGCGTGTCGGGTTACGGCCAGACGGGACCGTATCGGGACCGGCCGGGATTCGGCGTGATCGGCGAAGCCATGGGAGGGTTGCGTCATCTCACCGCGGAACCGGGGCGCGTGCCCGTGCGGGTCGGTGTGTCGATCGGCGACACCCTCGCCGCGATGCACGGCGTCATCGGCGTGCTCATGGCGCTCTACCATCGCAAAGCCAACGGCGGAAAAGGCCAGCAGATCGACGTTGCGTTGACCGAGGCTGTCTTCAACGTCATGGAGAATCTCATTCCCGAGTACAGCGTGTTCGGGGTGGTGCGTGAAGCGGCCGGCAGCTCGTTGCCCGGCATCGCACCCTCCAACGCTTATGCCTGCAAGGATGGTTACGTGCTGATCGCCGGCAACGGCGACAGCATCTTCAAGCGCTTGATGGAGGCCATTGGGCGCAACGACCTTGGTTCCGCTCCGGATCTCGCCAACAATGCCGGCCGTGTTGCGCGCGTTGCGGAAATCGACGCTGCCATCGGCTCCTGGACGGCGACGCGCGATGTAGACGAGGTTCTGCCCGTCATGGATGCCGCGCGCGTGCCGGCGGGCCGTGTCTATACGGCGAAGGATATTCACGAGGACCCGCATTTGCGCGCCCGCGACATGATCCTGCGCCAGCAGACGCGCGATGGCTACGCACTCGACGTGCCGGGCATTGTCCCGAAGATGTCGGAAACACCCGGTACACTGCGCTCGCCCGCGCCGCATCTTGGCGAAGACACCGAAGAGGTATTGCGCGCAATCGGCGTCACGGCGGATCAGTTGGCCGCACTCAAGGCGAAAGGTGTGGTTGCGTGAACCGGGCGCAACGAATATTGGCCATGAGCCGCGTAGCCGTGACCTGAGACCATGCTTCCCGATCTCGTCTCGCTCGCCTTGTTCGTCCGCGTGGCGGAAACACGCAGCATCACCAAGGCCGCCGAAGCCAGCCATATCGCGCTCGCTGCGGCGAGCCGGCGCATGAGCCTGCTGGAGCACCAGTACGGCGTGAAACTGCTGACCCGCACCGCGCGTGGTGCGGAACTCACGCCCGCGGGCAGGGCGGCGCTGCATCGCGCGCGCCAGATCCTCGCCCAGGCCGACCAGTTGAAATCGGATATGTCGGAGTACGCCTCCGGCGGCAAGGGACACGTTCGCATCCAGGCCAGCGCTTCGGCCATCTCGCAATTTCTTCCGGCGGACCTGGCGACCTTCGCGACTTTGGCGCCGCAGGTCGTCATCGCGCTGGAGGAACGCTTCAGCGGCGAAATCGTGCAGGCCTTGCGTGAAGGCGCGACCGACGTGGGCGTCGTCATGGAAGGCACGCCGATGGATGGACTGGAATGGTTCGATTACAAGGTCGACCAGCTTGTCGCCGTCGTCCCGCGCAAGCATCCGCTGCGCAGCCGCAGCGTCGTATTCTCTTCGTTGCTCGACTACGATTTCGTCGCCCTGGAGAGCGCGACCGCGATTACGAGGCTGTTGATCGACCAGGCCGCCGTCGCGCGCAAGCCGTTGCGCGCCCGCATCCAGGTCCACAGTTTCGCGGCGCTGTGCAAAATGATCGAAGCCGGGCTGGGCATTGGCGTCCTGCCGGAAGGGGCGGCGAAACCGTTCGTTGCTGCAAAGCAACTTCGCATTGTCGCGCTGAGCGACCCCTGGGCGAAACGCCACATGTACGTGTGCGTTCGCGACTATGAATCGCTGCCCGCCATTGCCCGCAAGTTGGTCGATCACCTGCGCTGCACAAAACCCCCGGCCGGCTCCTGAGACCGGGAGACTTCGCCGCCCGCGAAGTCCGCATTGACGGATTTCGCATTCCGGCCAACACTGGCTTTCTCCAAGCTAGATGGAATTTGCCGTGCCGGGTGCCGGCAGCGATCCGACCATACCAAAGACGCCACCGCGGACGCCGCATTCCGCAACTCACAGAGTGGCCCAACGACGACAGGAGGACACCGTGTCTGCAACAAAAACATCGTTACGCAAGCGTCGCAGCTTCATCAAGGCCGCGGGCGCGCTGACCGCCGCATCGGGATTGGGCTTCCCGTTTATTTCCCGAGCCGACGACAAGCCGATCCGGGTCGGCGTGCCAACCATCCTCTCGGGCCGTGTCGCGCAACTGGGCATTTCCTCGCGCAACGCCATCCTGATGGAGGTCGACAAGTTCAACGCGGCCGGGGGCTTGAACGGTCGCAAGATCGAGATCGTCACGCGTGACTCGAAGGGCAAACCGGATGAGGCGGCGAACAATACCCGCCAGTTGATCAACAGCGAGGGCTGCGAGATCATCATCGACGCCGAGGCCTCCTCCGGCGCGTTCGCGGTGCAGGAAGTCATTCGCGAACTCAAGGTGCTGTGCATCCACACCAATTCCGAGACCTCGTCGCTGTCCGCCGATCCAAAGATTCGCGTGCCGACGGCGTTTCGCGTGGCGCGCCAGGGCATCCATGACGCCATCGTCAGCGCAGCCTATGCAGGTAATGTGGCGAAGGCCAAAGGGCTCAAGACCTGGATGAGCTGCTCGCCGGACTACGCTTACGGCCGCGACAACACGTCGCTGTTCCTCGAGTACCTTAAAAAATTCCACCCGGAAGTGGAAGTGGTGGGCAAAACCTGGCCCAAGCTGTTCCAGGCGGATTACACCGAGAACATCACCAAGATCCTGCAGGTCAAGCCGCAGGCGCTGTACTCCGCGCTGTGGGCAGGCGACCTCGTTTCCTTCGTCGACCAATCGTCGATTTACAACCTGTTCTCGCAATCGACCGTGTTCGCCATCAACATGGCCGACTACACGACCCTGACCGCCGTGAAGAACCTGCCCGCCGGCATCCATTCGGCCGCTCGCTATCTCAAGACCTTTCCGGCGAACGCGGAGAACGCGGCGTGGGGCGAGGCTTACCACGCCAAATACGGCGACTACCCGACCAATTGGTCCTGGGAGAATGCGCTGGCGGTCAACTTCCTGACGACGGCATTGAAAAAGGTCAACTCGACGGATGCCACCAAGCTATCCGATGCGCTGCGCGGCATGAAGGTCAAGTCCCCGTTCGGAGCAGATGGAACGGTAACGATGCGCGCGGAAGACCAGACCATCATCGGATACGGAATCGGCTGGGGGACGACGGTGCCGAAAGACCCGTGAGTGCCGAGCGTAACGCCTGGCGACTGGAAGACCATCCTCGAGCACGAAGCGGAGTGGAAAAAGAAAATGGGGTTCGCGTAAAGAAACGTTGGTCAAAACCCCTTTCACCGCAAAGGCGCAAAGGCGCAAAGGCGCGAAGGATACGCAAAGGAAAGCGAGAGAAGAGTTTCACGGTTAGTGGAGTGACGCTGGTCAGTATTAGAAAACTCAGCATTGCCACAATCGATCCTGTTACTCGCTCTTAGTAGATTTGGCATTCCTTTGCGAAACCTTTGCGCCTTTGCGCCTTTGCGTCTTTGCGGTGAGATTTAATTTTGCAGTGAGATTTAATTAAAGGCACATCTTGGATCTCCAGGCACTTCTGTCGTGCGTTTCGTCCGCGTCCTGCCTGGTCACACAGACGACGGGCGGCCTCATCAGCGGCATGCTGCTGTTCCTCGTCGCTGCGGGCTTGTCGCTGATCTTCGGCACGCTGAAGGTCACCAATTTTATGCACGGCTCGCTGTATATGCTCGGGGCGTACTTCGCCTACACGCTGTACAACGTGACAGGCAGTTACACGATCGCCGTCATCGGCTCCGCACTTGGTGTCGGGTTGTTCGCGCTCATCTTCGAGAGATTGTTCATGAGCCGCGTCTACAGCGCTGATGTGCTCATGCAATTGCTGGTCTGCTACGCCTTCATCCTGATTCTCGATGATGCGGTCAAGATCATCTGGGGACCGGAGTTCCTCGCGATGGGCATGCCGCCCGCGTTCCAGAAGCCGCCCCTGCTGATCGCCGGTGGCGTGCTGCCGGTGTTCTACCTGTTTCTCATCGGCGTGACGCTGGTGGTTGCGGCCGCGCTGGGTTTCCTTCTCACCAAGACGCGCATCGGCAAAATCGTGCGTGCTGCGGCGGTCAACCCGACGATGACCTCCGCGCTCGGCATCAACACGGCGCTGGTCTTCGGCGGTGTGTTCGCGCTCGGCGGTTTACTGGCTGGCCTGGCAGGCGCACTCGCGGTACCGGTGCGCTCGATGGTGGCCGGCATGGGATTCTCGATCCTGATCGAATCCTTCATCGTCACGGTAATCGGCGGCATGGGTTCGGTCATGGGTGCGCTGGTCGGCGCATTGCTGATCGGCCTGGTGCGAAGTTTCGGCACCATCGGCTTTCCGCTCTTCACCGAGGGGATCATGTTCCTGTTCATGACCGCCGTGCTCATCGCCAAGCCCAGCGGATTGTTCGGCAAGGAACAATAAAGCAATGAAGAAATCCCCCATCGCGCGCGATGCGCTGATCGCCTGCGTGGCCCTCGTGGTCATGATCGCGTTGCCGAGCGTTTTTCCGGCAAAGGCATTGTCCGATTTCGTCATCCGGCTATCGGCGTTCGCTATCTTCGCCACTTCGTTGAACCTGTTGATCGGCTACGGCGGCATGGTGTCGTTCGGCCACGGCTTGTTTTATGGGTTGGGCGCGTACAGTTTCGCGTTGCTGATGCAAAAGATGGGCACCTCCATTCCCGTCGCCTTCGCGCTGACCATCCTGATCAACGGCGTGGTGGCGGCGGTCATCGGCGCAATCTGCATCCGCCTCAAGGAGATCTATTTTTCGTTCCTGACCCTCGCGTTCCAGATGCTGCTGTATAGCTGCATCATTGCGTGGACGTCGGTGACCGGCGGCGACCAGGGTTTGACAGGCGGCGTGCCGCGGCCGGAATTCCTTGGCATCCGCCTGTCCGATCCGCGTCATCTCTACATCTTCTGCTGCGTGGTACTGGTTGTCTCGCTGGTGCTGATGCGTCACTTGATCCAGTCGCCTTTCGGCTTCACGTTGCGCATGATCCGGGACAATCCACGTCGCGCCGGATTTCTCGGCATCCGCGTGTGGCGCATTCGTTTGCTCGCGTTCATCGTGGCCGGCATCTTCGGTGGCGTCGGCGGCATGCTGATCAGCCTGTTCGTTTCCAGTGCCTATCCCGACTTTGCATACTGGACGATCTCCGGCGAGGCAGTGTTCATGATCCTGCTGGGCGGGATGAATGTATTCCTCGGGCCACTTGCGGGTGCGGGCATCCTTCTCCTGCTGAACGACCTGGTGACCCGATACACCGAGCACTACAGCCTCGTGCTCGGCATCGTGATCCTGTGTTTCGCGCTCGGGCTGCGCAAGGGGCTGCTCGGATTGTTCGTCGATCTGTGGGCGAAGCGCCGCGCGCCGGAGCAATCAGCGGGCGCTGCACAACGCGCGGCAAAGTCCTGACATGCTGAAGATCGAGAACCTGCGAAAATCCTTCGGTGGCGTCGCCGCCATGAGCGGCGTGAGCCTCGATTTCGCGGAGGGTTCATTGACCGCGGTGATCGGCCCCAATGGCGCGGGCAAGACGACGTTTTTCAATCTCATCACCGGCGCGTTCCGTCCGGATTCCGGACGGATACTGCTGGCCGGAGAGGATATTGCTGGATTGCCCGCGGCAACGATCGTGAAAAAGGGCGTTGGCCGGGCATTCCAGATCGCCAGCATTTTTCCTTCGTTCACTGTGCGCGAAGCTGTTGCCGGCGCGGTGCATGCGCATCAAGGACTGCACGCGAAATTGGGTCGCCGTTTCCCGCTGGCGCAAACTGAATCCCGTGTCGACGAAGTGCTGGAGCTGGTCGGTTTGCAATCCCGGGGACACTCGCTTTCGAAGCACCTTTCCCACGGCGACCAGAAATTGCTCGACATTGCGCTGGCGCTCGCGCTCGAACCGCGCGTGTTGTTGCTCGACGAACCCACAGCGGGCATGGGCCCGGAAGAGCGCTGGCAGATGATCGAAACGGTGCACGGTTTGTGGCAGCGCAAAGGCGTGACCTTGATCTTCATCGAGCACGACATGGAAATCGTGTTCAAGTATGCGCAGTCGATCCGCGTGCTGAGTTACGGCATGGTGCTGGCCGAGGGCACGGCGGAGGAAGTGCGCCGCCACCCGAAGGTCATCGAGGCCTACCTCGGCGCGCATTTCGAATCTGGCCGCAGCGAAGCGGCGGGGCGCAAATGAGCCAGTCCGTAATCTTCGACGCGGAAGGCCTGGACGTCTTCTACGGCAGCAGCCAGATCCTGTTCGGCGTCAGCATCGCCGTGACGCAGGGCCAGACCATGGCATTGCTCGGTCGCAACGGCGCGGGAAAATCGACAACGCTGAAAGCCATTGCCGGCATCGCGCCGCCGAGCCGCGGCACGGTGCGCGTACTGGGGAAACCCATGCAGGGGCGCAAGCCGCACACCATCGCGCGCGCCGGCATCGGCTTCGTCCCGGAAGACCGCCAGGTGTTCCCCGCGCACACGGTGGAAGACAATCTCCTGATCGGCTCCAAGAAAGGCCCGGCGGGCGAGGACTACTGGAATCTCGCGCGCGTGTACGAGATGTTTCCCCTGTTGGTTCCCCTGAAGGCGCGCATGGCCGGCAACTTGTCCGGCGGCGAGCAGCAGATGCTCACGATCGCGCGCACCCTGATGGGCAATCCCACGGGCCTGCTGCTGGATGAGCCGAGCGAAGGCCTGGCGCCCGTCATCGTCGAGCGCATCGCCGAACTGCTGCTGAAGTTGCGCGACATGGGCGTGACCGTCCTGCTCGCCGAGCAGAACATGCATTTCTGCCTCGGCATCGCCAGCCACGCGACGGTGATCGACAAGGGCCAGATCGTGTACCGCGACACCATCGAGGCGCTACGCAACAACGATGCGGTGAAGAGCCGGTATCTGGCTCTCTAGCCTAAGGCTCCAATCGTTATCACGAAGAACACGAAGGGGGCACGAAGAACACGAAGAAAAGCAAGATCGAAGAGAACTATGAGTAATTGTCTTGGGATGAATGTTCATAATCGCGCATAGGCGACCGC
>JANXPQ010000252.1 GCA_025357235.1 Betaproteobacteria bacterium | reverse complement strand
TCCTGCACGGCGTCCGTCTTGCGCCGATCGCGCGGAGAACGTTCGAACGGGCCGGAGCGCACAGCTAATCCAGTCTCGCCGTTTCGCGCCGATGATCAGTGCAAATTTTAGTATTCAAGAACTGAACTCCCCGCAAGGCCCGAGTACCCGGCTGAGTTTCGGGCAAGAAATAATATTAACTGCGCATTATTACGGATTGTTTATACTGCATTTTTTTAAACAATTCCAGTTCATTGCCCTTTTGTGGATAAGTCCGTGTGGGGTAGAACCCATTGAGTGGCATCGGATAGACCTACTCCCGGTGCCCGGCAGCAAGTGGACCGATCGACGGGCAAGTCATTCCGATAGAATTCCAACACCGTTAGCTCTCCTCAAAGTTGATGATATGGCACATATTTTTTTCCGTTGCGCTCCCCTACTGGCCCTGATGATGCCGATGGTAGTTCACGCGGCCGACCACGATTGCCTGATCGAGGCCAGGCAGCAGGTCGACCTGCGCAGCCCGGTCGAAGCCATCGTCGAAACCGTGCAGGTGCAGCGCGGCGATTCGGTCAAGAAAGGCCAAGTGGTCGCCACCCTGGAATCCGGCCCGGAACGCGCGGCGCTGGATCTGGCGAAATCCCGTGCTTCGATGCAAGGCGAGCTGAAGTCCGCCGAAGCGCGTGTCGACCTTACGCAGAAGAAACAGCTCCGCGCCGAAGAGCTGTACAAGCAGAATTTCGTCTCGGTCAACGCCCGCGACGAAGCCGAAGCCGATTACCGCTTGTCCATCGAGCAGTTACGCCAGGCCCGGGAGAACCAGAAACTTTCCGAGCTGGAAATGCAGCGATCGGCGGAAGTGCTGGCCATGCGCACCATCCGCAGCCCGCTGTCGGGAATCGTCGTCGAAGTCATTTTGAAGCCCGGCGAGTTTTCCAGCAGCAACCTCAAGGAACCGATCCTCAAGCTGGCGGAAGTCGATCCGCTGCACGTCGAGGTGATCCTGCCGGTGACGATGTACGGCAAGATCAAGAACGGCCAGCACGCGCAGGTATTGCCGGAGCAGCCGGTTGGCGGCAGCTACGATGCGATCGTCAAAGTCGTCGATCGCGTGATCGACGCCGCCAGCGGCACCTTCGGCGTGCGCCTGCAATTGCCCAATCCCAACTACCGGATCCCGGCAGGGATCAAATGCCGCGTGAAGTTCCAGTGAGCGCACCGCGGCCGGCGTCGTGGTTGCCGGGCCGTTTTCTGCTGCTGGCCGGGGAAACGCGGATCTGACGCAGCGAGAACTGCGCTATACGGCGCCGCCGGAAAAGGCGAGCAAGTCACCCAGGTAATCCTCCACGCGCAGCAGTTCGCTGCGACCCAGCCGGTTATCGCGATCGAAGCGCCATTGGCAGTAGCGCAACATGAGACCGTGCGTCAAAGCGAATCGGGGCCGGCGCCACCAGTCCGGCGCATAGTTCACGAGGATTTCGTCGTCGAGCGAGAGCATTCGTTGCGCGCTGCCGGGGACGCCTGCAGGCAGGGTGCGTCCCAGCAGGCTTTGCAGGTGACGATGCGTGGGAAACAACTGGACGAAAATGACTCTCAGTCCGCCGAGCTTTTCCGTGCTCTCGGACCGATCGACCGAACAGCCGCGCGCAACGAAGTGGGGGGCTACGGTAATTCGCCCGGGCGACGCAGCCCCAGCAAATGCAGTCGCCTCTTTCTCGTCCTGTCCTCCCATCAGGCACTGGTGCTCGAGACCCGCCTTGCCAAGTGCCTCGGACCAGAAGCCGCACGCGGCGTGGCTGCGGGTGACCAACAGCACGGGACTGCCCCGCTCCCGGAGTTCCGCGACGCGCGCCACGACGCTGATTGCGGATGCCTCGCGGTTTAGGGCAATGCGATCCGGCAGCGCGACACACAAATTCGGCGCCGGATCCCGCAGTTTGGCGACGCGCAGGTGGTAAACCTTCCACAGCTCGGCGCCGATTCCACGCGTATCGGATGCGATCGCCCCCGATTTCAGGTAGCTGCAAAAAAAACGCTGATAGGCAATGCGTGCAAGGGTCTCACGGGTAGCCGTAGGGGTGCATCCCTCCTTCAGTTCGAGCAGCAGACGCAGCATTCTCACAATCGACGGCTGTTTGCCGAACATGAGCAGCATTTGCGAATCTGCTTGCAACGCCGGGCCATTCACCATGTAGTGCTTGTCCTTTTGCAGGACCCGGCTTGCGACCAGCGCCAGCTTCACGACCTCTTCGCGCCGCTCGGCGCCCTGCCAGATGCCCGCCATCGGACGCGCGAATTCGGCCAGCTTCCTGCCGCCCGACTCGGTCAGCTCGACGAATTTTTCCTCGTGGATCTGATAGTCCGCCTGGTCTTCCAGTTGCGCGGCAAGCTTCAGGGCTTCGCCGAGCCAGCGCACTTCCTGCGATGTCTCGGCATCGGCGGAAATCGATATCGGCGTTTGCACTGAATCGACCAGAACGACATCCGCTTCATCGACGATGGCAAACTGCAATCCGCGCAGCATCAGGTGGCGGCTCCTCGGTACCTGCATCGTCAGCAGTTCGGTGCGCAGCCGGACCGCCTTCGGCTTGCCCTTGAGCACCAGACGGTTGCGCAGATAATCCAGTGCCAGTTCGCGCTGCGCGCAAAAAATCACGTTTCGGGCATAAGATTCCTTGCGTTGTTCGGGCGGTATGGATTCGTCCACATAGGCTACAGAGAGTCCGAGCGCCTCGAACAACGGCCGCATCGCCGCGCTATTGCGCTTGGCGACATAGCCCACCGGCACGATCACATGAACCGGCACGCCGCTCATCGCGACGACTGCGGCGGCAAGCGCACAGGCCAGCGGCCTTCGCTCGAGCGCTTGCAGTTCCACACCTTGCTGATGGATCAGCAGCCAGGCCGCCGCGAGCTGCAAATCATCCGGCTTCATCGCGAGCGCGGACGATGCCTGTGCCGCCAGCGCGAGTGCGCGGGCGACAAGGTCGTCGCGCATGCCGCTTCGGCGCAATTCGTAGCGCAGCGTCTGCAGTTCCATGGCCATGTCCGCGGAAGCGGATCTCGCAGCCTTGATCCGCGCCGCGATCGCGGAAACAGCGGGACGCGGCAGAAGAGATTGCGGCAGATAGGCCAGGTTAAGCAGAATCTTCTCGACCGGTGAAGGCCGCCGGTGCTTCTTCTCCGGATAGGCCCCGGGCTGCGACAGGGAGCCGCGATCAGACATTGAGTTGCTTCAGGAATACCTGCCGCAAGCGGCGATACCACTGATTGGCCAGCGGTTCGGCGCCATGATCGAAACGCACGTATACCCTGCTGCCGATGTGAACTTCCGGCCGCGCCGGCAACGTCAGCTCAAACTGGAAATATTTCTGCAGCGCCTGCGGCTTGTTCCTTTCGCGCGGATCGAGCGCGACCTTGCCCCCGCCTTCCACCGCAAGCGCCATGTTGGGCAACGCCGCCGTGGCCGCGGGAACTTCACTGCGTACTTTGGCCGGAATGGACATGTCGAGTTCTTCCGACAGCAGCACCTCCACCGAGCGCGTGCGGTTGCGCACCAGATCGATATCCTGCTGGGGGACGATGACCCGTGCGGTGAGTTCGTTTCCTTCCAGCACGTAGGCGAGATCCTGGCCTTGCCGTACGAATTTCGCAGGCAGATCGTCTGCCCGCGCCAGCACCAGCCTGCCAGCCACCGGTGCAGTGACCGTGAGCGCATGCGCGCGCTCCTGCGCCCGGTCGAGTTCCCCCTGCACGGCCCCCATCGTTTCACGCGTCAATTCCGCGCGGACACGCTCGCTGGCGCGTTGCGAGTCGTATTGCGCTTCGAGCTCGGCGACCCTGGATTGCAGCACCCGGATCTGGGAAGCGAGCAACGGTTCTTCCATCTGAATGATGGCTTCCCCCTGCCTGACCTGGCTGTTCGGCACCGCCAGAACGCTGGTGACGAAACCTTCCGTGCCGGGGCGCACAACCGCCCGTTCCGGCACCCAGATCACCCCTTCGGCGCGCGTCCACATCGGCATCGGAACGAGAAAAATCACACTGGCCAGCCCGCCGACGACCAGGGCGGTCACCGCGATCGCGCGCGCCCGGGTCTTGCGCAGCCTCGGGCTCAGAAACAGGAAATTCAGGCCCTTGATGATCGGCAGCACCAACGCACCGATGGCAGACCAGATCGCCAGCAACACGCCGAAGAAGAAATACTTTCCGGCGATGACCATGACGATCGCGAACGTAATGAACAGGCGATAGATGAAGGAGGCGATGGCGAAAAAAAAGAACCAGCGCTTCTCGCCCGGAGAACCCTCCGGAATTTGACTATCCTTCACGCCGAGCATGTAGCGCTCGGTCACATACGTAAAGTAACGGGTGGCCCGCGTGCGCAGATTCGGGATCTCGATGAGATCGCTGAAAATGTAGTAACCGTCGAAGCGAAGCAGCGGATTGATGTTGAA
>JANXPQ010000251.1 GCA_025357235.1 Betaproteobacteria bacterium | reverse complement strand
GCGACCTGCAGGAAATAGACTTCCTTGGTTGCCGCAGGGGAGGCTCTCTTGAATTCCTTGTCCGTGACCGCTTCTTCGGTTCCCGGCAGAATCTTGTAGAAGTCGAAGCGAGGTTTGGCTTCGCCGTTCTTGGCGTGTTTTTCGCCTGCAGCAGCGGCCGGTTTGGCGGCGTCCTCGGCTGGCATCGCCTTCTGCGTGTCCACGGACTTCTCGGCGGATTTCTCCGCGGACTTCTGCTTCTGGAAAAAGGGATTGGCGCCCTTGTTGATGTACAGCGCGACGCCCAAGGCAATGCAAAGGCCGACCAGCAGCCCGATCAGGATGCCGACCCACATCGGACTGCCGCGTCCACCGGCGGCGGCAGTTCCGCTGTTCTTGTAGTCGCGGCTCATGGCGGAAGTTTACCTTACATCCTGTCGGGAGCGCCGACGCCGAGGATCTCGAGGCCGTTGCGCAATACCTGGCGGACGCAGGCGGCCAGCGCCAGCCGTGCCAGCTTGGTGCGATCATCCTCCACCAGAAGACGCGTGGAGTTGTAATAGCTGTGAAATCCACCCGCGAGATCCTTCAGATAAAATGCCAGCAGGTGCGGCGCAAGTTCGCGCGCCGCGCCCTCGATCTGTTCCAGATAATCCAGCAGTTTCTGCAGCATCTGCAGTTCCTGCTCTTCAACGAGCGGCGTCAGGTCGGCGTTGACCAGCTCTGCCGGATTGCCCCCCCATTGCTCCATGACCGAGCAGACACGCGCATGTGCGTACTGGATGTAGTACACGGGATTGTCGTTGCTCTGTGATTTTGCCAGGTCGAGATCGAAGTCCAGGTGCTGGTCGCTCTTGCGCAGGACATAGAAGAAGCGCGCCGCATCGTTGCCTACTTCCTTGCGCAGTTCGCGCAACGTGACGAATTCGCCGGCACGCGTGGACATCGACGCCTTCTTGCCGTCGCGATAGAGCACGGCGAACTGCACCAGCGCGATAGTCAGCCTGTCGGGATCCAGGCCGAGCGCCTGCAGCGCGCCCTTGACGCGCGCAATGTAGCCGTGGTGATCAGCGCCCCAGACGTTGATCACGCGGTCGAAGCCGCGCTCGTATTTGTTGAGGTGATAAGCAATGTCGGACGCGAAATAAGTGTACTGGCCATTTTCGCGCTGCACGACGCGGTCCTTCTCGTCGCCATAGTCGGTCGAGCGAAACCACTTTGCCCCGTCTTTCACGAAAAGGTGGCCGCTTTTCTCCAGCCTTTCGATTACCCGTTCGACCATACCCGAATCGAACAACGATTTCTCCGAGAACCAGGAATCGAACGTGACGCCGAATTCGAGCAGGTCGCTGCGGCAATCGCCGAGCTGCTCGGTCAGCACGAAGTCATGCAAGCCGGCGTAGTCCGCACCGAGCAACCGTTTGGCACTGGCAATCAGGCCATCGAGATGCGCTTCCGGGTCGACCTCGATCGACGGCACGCCGCCCAATACCGCTTCAGCGGGATGCATAAAGCGCGGACCGCGCGCCTCGTGGAGCCGGCGCGCCATGTCGCGCACATAATCTCCCTGATAAGCGTTTGGCGGAAACGGCAGGTTTGAGTGGTTGATTTCGAGATAACGCATCCACACGGACAGCGCGAGGATATCCATCTGGCGGCCGGCATCGTTGACGTAATACTCGCGCGAGACGGCATATCCCGCGGCATCGAGCAGACCGGAAAGGCTCGCGCCATATGCGGCGCCGCGTCCGTGGCCCACATGCAACGGCCCGGTCGGATTGGCTGAAACGAACTCCACCTGCACCTTTCTTCCAAGTCCCAGATTGACACGCCCAAAATCGCGTCCGTTCTCCAGCACATCGCGCACGACCCGTTGCTTTGCGGCAGGCTTCAAATACAGATTGACGAACCCCGCGCCCGCAACTTCGGCCTTGTCGAGAAGAGTTGACGCGGGCAACGCCGCTACCAATGCTTGCGCGATTTCCCGCGGATTGCGTTTCATCGGTTTGGCGAGTTGCATTGCAAGGCTGGACGCGTAGTCGCCGTGCTGCAGCGATTTGGGACGTTCGAGCACGATGGGAACGGCACCGGCACCAGGAGCGACAACCTGGAGGGCGGCATGCAGCAGATCAGTTAGGTGGGAACGCAGGTCTGGCGGGGTATTGCTCATTACACGCTACGCCGGATAAAAGCGGCGATTATACCGGCTCGGTCGTACACGATCGTCACAGTTCTATCGGATCGACATCGAGAGACCAGCGCACCCTGGCGGCTTTCCTTTCCACCAGCAACGGACGCCATTCAGACAGAAAACGCTGCAATTCCGCACGCGATGCGGACTGCGCGAGCAAATGGCCGCGATGATGGCCTGCTATTTTCGAGATGGTCGCCGGTACCGGATCGTAAAGCGTGACGGCTGCTTGCCCCATGCCGGCGTGGCTCGCTGCATAGCCGAGGAAATCCATCAACGCCGATTCGCTCTGCGATTCGGCGCGCAGGAGTGCCTGATATACGAAAGGCGGGAAACCAGCGCGTTTGCGCTCATCGAGCAATTCTTCGGCATAGCTGCGGTAGTCCTGGCGCACCAGCGCCTGGTACAACGGATGTTCTGGAAATTGGGTCTGCACGAGCACGTCGCCCGGCAGATCTGCGCGACCGGCACGGCCGGCGACCTGCATGAGTTGCTGAAATAGTTTTTCGCCGGCGCGAAAATCGGCGGAGAACAATGCCCCATCCGGATTGACGACTACGACGAGCGTCAGCTTGGGAAAGTCGTGCCCCTTGGCGAGCATCTGGGTGCCGACCAGGATATCGACGCGTTCTCGGCGAATATCATCCTGCATCGTTTGCCAGGCATGCTTGCGCCGGGTGCTATCGCGATCGATGCGCAGGATACGCGCGTCCGGAAAATGCTCTCCCAGCGACTGTTCGAGACGTTGCGTACCCTGACCCACGCCTTTCAAATCCTGGTTGCCGCAAGACGGACAGATGCGCGGCAACCGCTCTTGGTGCCCGCAGTAGTGGCAGCGCAGAACGGCGTCGCGAAGGTGCCACACCAAGCACGCGCTGCAGCGGCTGCATCCGGCATTCCAGCCGCAGGCACCGCAAACCAGCGCCGGAGCGAAGCCCCGTCGATTCAGGAATACCAGGCTTTGCTCGCCGCGGGCCTGACGCGAACAGATCGCCTCCAATACCTGATCGCAGAGGCTCTGCGCTTTTGCCATGCCGCGAATATCGACCAGCTTGATCGAGGCTCTGTTGGCGGCGGGACGCCGGCTCAGGTGCAAATGACCGAAGCGCCCGTTACGCGCGTTGTGATAGGTCTCGAGGGAAGGGGTAGCCGAACCCAGAACGACAGGCACCTGCCGCTGCCGCGCATAGAAAATCGCGAGATCGCGCGCCGAATAGCGCAATCCGTCCTGTTGTTTGAACGATCCGTCCTGCTCTTCGTCGACGATGATCAGGCCGAGTTGCGGCATTGGCGTGAAGATCGACAACCGGGTGCCTATCACGACCTGCGCCTCGCCGGCGCGGGCAGAGAGCCAATTCGCGCAACGCTCACCTTCCGCCAGATTGCTGTGCAAACCGACCAGCCGCAATGCGGGAAACCGATCGCGGAATCGTTCTTCCAGTTGCGGCGTGAGGTTGATTTCCGGGACCATCAGCAGTGTCTGCAAACCGCGACCGGCGGCCTGCTCGATCAATCTGAAGTAAACCTCCGTCTTCCCGCTTCCGGTAATGCCTTCCAGCAGCCAGGGTGAATACGACCCCAGTCCTGCGGATATCGAGTCGACTGCAGCGCGTTGTTCGTCGGTAAGTTCATGCTGCGCGTTTGCCGTGAAATCAGCCTTGGCTTTTGGAATGGCTTCGGCATGCTTTTCCACCCATCCCGCTTGGACCCATGACTCCGCCAGTTTCGCCGCGCTGGCACTCACTGCGGGCAGATCGGATCGGCGCAGGGCACGCGCGGAATGCAGCGCTTCGAGCAATCGGCGTTTGACCGTGGCCCGCGCCCGGAATTGATCCGCACTCAATTCCCTGCCCGCGGTGGTGAGCACATACTGCCATTGCGGCTCAGGGCCAACATAGCGAACACGCCTCATAGCAGCAGGCAACGCAACAAAGGCGGCTTGTCCAATCGGACATTGATAGTACTCGCTGGAAAATCGGATCAGCGCCAGCATGTGGTCTGGCAAAGGCTCGACCGGCAGGATGCTTTCGATGCTGCGAAGACGGGCGTCAGCGATCTCCGACTGCTCTGCGACCTCGAGCACGAGCCCGACCTGGCGCCGTCTGCCGAAGGGAACGACGACGAGTTGCCCCACCTGCGGCGGCTGACCCGTCGATCTGTAGTCGAACAATGAATTTACCGGGCAATCGAGCGCGACTCTTGCGATAGCCATGATCTGTTGGCGAGCATCCCGCGGAGTGCGGAATCCGGTGGCTTTCTCTAACTGACTTTAGGAAAAGGGCTTTTTCCGGACGCAGACCGACTGTGGATAATTATGTTGATGAAACTGTCTGGCCGCTCTCTGGGAAATCGGTCTGAAACCCAGAAGGGGCGCGGGATTGGGCGTGTCAACATCAATTAATCATTTAAGTTCAATTGCTTACAATGGCACCGTCCGGAAAGGCCCGTGGTTGCTGGCTCTCAGGCCATTGCGGTCCCAAATTGTGCATAAGAACTGGGGTTTCGTGCGCTGGCCAACACCATGCGGTCAATGAAATTGCCGACTTTCCGAGTGTACCGCGTCGACAAGGGCGGCCACATTCTCAGGCGGGGTGAACTGGGAAATGCCATGGCCGAGATTGAAAACATGGCCGCTCCCATAGCCGTAAGCCGCCAATATCTTGGCGGCCTCGCGGCGAATGACTTCCGGCGGCGCCAACAATACCGCCGGGTCGAGATTCCCCTGGAGCGCCACGCGGTTGCCGAGGCGGGCGCGCGCCTGCCCGATATCGACGGTCCAGTCGAGGCCCAGCGCATCGGCTCCACATTGCGCGAGGCTCTCCAGCCACAATCCTCCCCCCTTGGTAAAGACGATGCGAGGAATCTTCTGGCCTTCACGCTCCCGTCTTAGCTGGGCGCAGACCCGCTCGATATAGCGCAGGGAGAATTCGTGAAACGCTTCCCCAGACAGCATGCCTCCCCACGTATCAAAAATCATCACTGCCTGGACGCCGGCCTCAATTTGAGCATTAAGGTATTCCGTCACTGCGCGTGCATTTACGTCCAGCAAGTGATGCAGCAGTTCCGGGCGCTCATAAAGCATCTTCCTGGTTTCGTGGAAATCGCTGCCGCCGCGTCCCTCGATCATGTAACACGCGAGGGTGAACGGGCTGCCCGAGAATCCGAGCAATGGTACCGAGTCGGCCAGTGCTTTTCTGATTTGTGCCACTGCATCCAGCACGTACCGCAGCTGTGTTGATGGATCGGGCACGGTCAACTTGCGGATATCACGCTCGTCGCGTAACGGGTGCTGGAAGCGCGGACCCTCGCCTTCGGCGAAATAAAGTCCCAGTCCCATCGCGTCGGGAATGGTGAGAATATCGGAAAACAGAATGGCCGCATCGAGCGGAAAACGTGCGAGCGGTTGCAGGGTGACCTCGGTGGCGAAGTCCGGGCTCTTGCACAAATCCAGAAAGCTTCCGGCGCGCGCGCGGGTCTGATTGTATTCGGGCAGATAGCGGCCTGCCTGCCGCATGATCCAGACCGGCGTATGTGGGGTCGGCTCATTCAGCAGCGCACGCAAAAAAGTATCGTTCTTCGGTCTGGACATGGCGGGAGGGCGAAGATGATCGTGAAGTGCAAACCTCGACGGGCTGACTAACTCGTCCGTCGAGTGCTAATGGTCTATCGCCGCTGGATTTCAGCGCGGCAAATCGGACCGGCCCATGAGGAACTCATCAACCGACCGGGCGCACTGGCGACCTTCACGGATTGCCCAGACCACGAGTGACTGGCCGCGGCGCATATCACCTGCGGCGAAGACCCTGGGCACCGACGTGTAATATGCCTTTGCCCCTTCAGTATCGGCTTTCACGTTGCTGCGCGCATCTTTCTCGACAGCAAACTGCTCGATCAACCCGGTCTGGACAGGGCCGAGAAATCCCATTGCCAGCAACACCAAGTCGGCCTGGATCTCGGTCTCCGAGCCCGGCACCTCGATCATCTTGCCTTCCTTCCATTCCACCCTGACGATCTTGATCTTCTTGACCTTGCCGTTCTCGCCGATGAATTCCTTGGTGGCAACGGCCCAGTCGCGCTCGCAACCTTCTTCATGCGATGAGGACGTGCGCTTTTTAATCGGCCAGTAGGGCCACACCAGCGGCTTGTTTTCCTGCTCCGGGGGCTGCGGCAGCAATTCGAACTGGGTAACCGACGCCGCGCCCTGCCGATTCGAAGTGCCGACACAATCGGAACCCGTATCGCCTCCGCCGATGACAACTACATGCTTGCCGGTAGCGAGAATCTGGTTCGAAACCTTGTCGCCGGCAACCACCTTGTTCTGCTGCGGCAAGAATTGCATGGCGAAGTGAACGCCCTCGAGATTGCGGCCCGGGACAGGAAGATCGCGAGGGTGTTCCGCGCCGCCGGTAAGGGCAACAGCGTCGAATTCAGCCAGAATGTCTTTGGCGCTCACGTTCTGCCCCACATGCTGGTTTGTCCGGAATTCAACGCCTTCGACCCGCATTTGCTCCATGCGCTGGTCGATCGGGCGTTTTTCCATTTTGAAATCGGGAATGCCATAGCGCAGCAGACCGCCGATGCGATCGTTCTTTTCGATCAAAGCCACCGCGTGCCCGGCACGGGCGAGTTGCTGCGCACAAGCAAGCCCTGCAGGCCCCGAACCGATCACCGCGACTTTTTTCCCCGTCTTGCGTTTCGGCGGCTGCGGCACGACCCACCCCTGCTCCCAGCCCTTGTCGATGATCGCGTGTTCGATGGATTTGATTCCAACCGGATCGTTGTTGATGTTCAGCGTGCACGCCGCCTCGCAGGGCGCAGGACAAACCCGCCCGGTGAACTCGGGAAAATTGTTGGTCGAATGCAAAACGTCGAGCGCCTGCTGCCAGTCCTGTTTGTAGACGAGGTCATTCCAGTCCGGAATGATGTTGTTGACCGGACAGCCGGTCATGCAGAACGGAATGCCGCAATCCATGCAGCGTGCACCCTGGACACTCGCTTCCCGATCGGAAAGGTGGAGAACGAACTCGCGGTAGTGTTTGACGCGCTCGCGCCTGTCTTCCGCAGCCTCGGAGAGGCGCTGGTACTCCATGAATCCGGTTATCTTGCCCATACGCGCGTCCCTTGATGCGTCGTTTTCAGAAGCGCGGACACGCCCGGAACCACAGCCCTGCCGATCCCGCTCGTGCCGATAGTAGTTATGCCGCCAGCTTGCGCCGCTTGGCCGCCATTTCGCCGAGTGCGCGACGGTATTCCGTCGGGAATACCTTGATGAACTTGGCGCGATAGGCCGCCCAGTTTTCCAGTATTTCCCTGGCGCGAGCGCTGCCCGAATATCGCGCGTGCCTTTCGATGAATCCCTTGAGAATCGTCTCGTCTGCCTGCCCCATGTGCCAGACGTCTCGCGGCACTTTGGCTTCCTGCTCCGCTTCCGCGAGGAGGGGTTCGATCTGCACCATCGACTGGTTGCAGCGAGAACTGAAACTGCCCTCATCATCGAGCACGTACGCGATTCCTCCAGACATCCCAGCCGCGAAATTGCGACCGGTCATACCGAGTACCACCACCGTGCCGCCGGTCATGTATTCGCAACCATGGTCACCGACGCCTTCCACCACCGCCAGAGCCCCCGAATTGCGCACGCAGAAGCGCTCTCCCGCGACACCACGGAAATAGGCTTCACCCGCGACTGCACCGTACATCACGGTATTGCCGACGATAATGTTGTCGCGCGGGCTGCCTTGGAACTTGGGCGAGGGTTGGACAGAAATATGGCCTCCGGACAAACCTTTCCCGACGTAGTCGTTGCCTTCGCCGATTAGATCCAGCGTAATGCCCTTGGCGAGGAACGCGCCGAAACTCTGGCCGGCACTGCCCGCGAATCGCACATGAATCGTGTCATCCGCAAGTCCGGAGTTGCCGTATTTCCTTGCCACCTCCGAAGACAACATCGTGCCGACAGTGCGGTTGACGTTGCGGATCGGCATTTCGATAGTGACTTTTTCGCCGCGCTGAATGGCCGGCTGTGCCAGCTCGATGAGGCGATGGTCTAGCGCCTTCTCGAGTCCGTGGTCCTGTTTTTCAGAGTTGAAAATCGCCACTTCGGGCGGCATGTGCGGCATCTGGAAAATGCGGGAGAAATTCAGGCCTTTTGCCTTCCAGTGCTCGATGCCTTTCTTCATATCGAGCAGGTCGGTGCGGCCGATCAGATCGCCCAGCTTGCGGATGCCAAGTGCGGCCATGATCTCGCGCACTTCTTCAGCGATGAAGAAAAAGAAGTTCACGACGTGCTCGGGCTGGCCCTTGAATCTCCTGCGCAACTCGGGATCCTGCGTGGCTACGCCGACCGGACAGGTATTCAGATGGCATTTGCGCATCATAATGCAGCCGGTAACCACCAGCGGCGCAGTGGCGAAACCGAATTCATCGGCGCCGAGGATCGCGCCAATGGCGACATCGCGGCCGGTCTTCATCTGACCATCGACTTGCACCGCGATACGACCGCGCAGCTTGTTCAGCACCAGCGTCTGCTGGGTTTCGGCAAGCCCGAGCTCCCACGGCGTGCCGGCATGCTTGATCGAAGACCACGGCGAGGCACCGGTGCCTCCATCGTGCCCGGCAATGGTGACGTGATCGGCCTTCGCCTTGGACACGCCCGCCGCAACCGTGCCGACACCGTCCTCGGAAACCAGTTTGACGCTGATCGACGCCCGCGGATTGCCGTTTTTCAGATCATGGATCAGTTGCGCCAGATCTTCGATCGAATAGATGTCGTGATGCGGCGGCGGCGAAATCAGCCCGACGCCCGGAACGGAGAAGCGCAATTCCGCGATGTATTCGGAAACCTTGTGGCCGGGCAACTGACCGCCTTCGCCGGGCTTGGCGCCCTGCGCCATCTTGATCTGGATCTGATCGGCGCTGTTGAGATACTCGGCGGTCACGCCGAATCGGCCTGAGGCGACCTGTTTGATCTTGGAGCGCAGCGAATCGCCTTCCTGCAACGCGATGTCGCGCTGGATCCGATCGCGTCCTAGACGGCTGGCCAGCGTTTCACCCGCCTTTACCAAGGGGTAACGGCGCGGATCTTCCCCGCCTTCACCAGTATTGGATTTCCCGCCGATGCGGTTCATGGCGATCGCCAGCGTGGTATGCGCTTCGGTGGAAATCGACCCCAGCGACATGGCGCCGGTGGCGAAACGCCGCACGATCTCCTTGGCGGATTCGACTTCCTCGATCGGGATCGACTTCGCCGGATCGATGCGGAAGTCGAACAACCCGCGCAACGTCATGTGCCGTTTGGACTGATCGTTGATGATCCTGGTGTAGTCCTTGAAGGTCTGGAAGCTGTTGGTGCGCGTGGAATGCTGCAGCTTGGCAATCGCATCCGGCGTCCACATGTGCTCTTCGCCGCGTACCCGGAAAGCATATTCACCGCCAGCATCGAGTGCTTTGGCCAGAACCGGATCATCGCCAAACGCCGCCAGATGCAATCGGATGGCTTCTTCCGCGACTTCAAACACCCCGATGCCCTCGACGTTGGAAGTGGTGCCGGTGAAATATTTGTCGACCATCCCCTTCGCAAGGCCGACGGCTTCGAATATCTGCGCGCCGGTATAAGACATGTAGGTCGAGATGCCCATCTTGGACATCACTTTCATCAATCCCTTGCCGATCGCCTTGACATAGTTCTTTACACCTTTCTCGCCGCGATACTCTTCGGGAATCGACGCGTCGGCATGGAAAATCGTTTCCATCGCCACACACGGATGGATGGCTTCCGCGCCGTAACCCGCGAGCAGCGCGAAATGGTGCACTTCACGCGCCGACCCGGTTTCGACCACCAGACCCGCGCTGGTGCGCAGTCCTTTACCCACCAGATGCTGGTGAATTCCCGACAGCGCCAGCAGCGCAGGTATGGCAACGTGGTCGGCATCGACCTTGCGATCCGACACCACGAGTATGCTGTAACCGGAACGCACCGCATCTTCCGCTTGCGCACACAGGCTCGCGAGCCGGGCCTCGATTGCCTGCCTGCCCCAGGCCGCCGGATAGGTGATGTCGATTTCGAACGACTTGAACTTGCCGCCGGTGTAGTAGTCGATGTGGCGGATGGTGTCCATCTGGTTGAAGTCGAGCACGGG
>JANXPQ010000224.1 GCA_025357235.1 Betaproteobacteria bacterium | reverse complement strand
GGCCTGGCCGGCGTCGCTCTTTCGCAGATCGGCAATGTCGGTCCCGACATGGGGCAGGGCTACATCATCGATTCCTTCATGGTCGTGGTCACCGGGGGGGTTGGCCAGCTTGCCGGTACCGTCTACGCGGCGCTCGGGCTCGGCGTGCTGTCGAAATTCCTCGAACCGCACATCGGCGCGGTGCTGACCAAGATCCTGGTGCTGGTGTTGATCATCGCCTTCATCCAGAAGCGGCCGCAGGGATTGTTCGCATTGAAGGGGCGGGCGATTGAAAACTGAAAATCCCGTCTTGCGCTACGTGCCTCGCAGCGAGCCGTTCTTCACTCGCGGCGGCTGGATCGCGCTGCTGGCATTCGCGTTCATCGCGCTGGTATTGCTGCCGTGCCTGTACGTCTTCGTCCCGGAAGGCAGTGCATTTCACGTATCGGCCTACACCGTCACGCTCGTCGGCAAAATCATGTGCTATGCCATCGTGGCGATGGCGATGAACCTGATCTGGGGTTATACCGGCATCCTTTCGCTCGGCCACGGCGTCTTCTTCGCGCTCGGCGGTTACGCGTTCGGCATGTACCTGATGCGCCAGATCGGGCGCGAAGGCCAGTACCAGTCCGATCTGCCGGACTTCATGGTGTTCCTCGACTGGAAGAAATTTCCCTGGTATTGGACCAATTCCGACAGCTTCCTGTGGTGCGTCGCGCTGGTCATTCTGATACCGGCGCTGCTGGCGCTGGTGTTCGGATTCTTCGCGTTCCGCTCGCGCATCAAGGGCGTGTATTTCTCGATCATTACGCAGGCGATGACATTCGCGTTCATGCTGCTGTTCTTCCGCAACGACACGGGATTCGGCGGCAACAACGGTTTCACCGATTTCAAGCGGGTGCTCGGTTATCCGATCACCGTGCCGTCGACGCGCGCGGTGATCTTCGGCATCACTGCGCTGGCGGTAATCGGCACCCTGTTCCTGACCCGTTACCTGATCCGCTCCAAAGTCGGCCGCGTGCTGACGGCGATCCGGGATTCCGAGAGCAGGCTGATGTTCTCGGGCTACAACCCGCTGGGCTACAAGCTGTTCATCTGGACGCTGTCGGCGGTGTTGTGCGGCATAGCCGGCGCGCTCTACGTGCCGCAGGTCGGCATCATCAACCCCAGCGAGATGTCGCCGGCGAATTCGATCGAGATCGCGGTGTGGGTCGCGGTCGGCGGGCGCGGCACGTTGATCGGGCCGCTGCTTGGCGCGGGCGTGGTCAACGGCGCGAAGAGCTTCTTCACGCAGGCATTCCCGGAGTACTGGCTGTTCTTCCTCGGGCTGTTGTTCATCCTGGTGACGTTGTTCCTGCCCAAGGGCATCGTCGGCGCGGTCAATCTCGCGAAGTGGAGGCGAAAATGAGCGAGACGCAAGAGCCGGTCAACGTCAGCGGCGACGCGTCGGGGTCCGGCCGCCACGTGATGGGCGAGGGAGTCGACCTCAGCCACGGCCCCATCCTCTATCTGGACGACATCACGGTGAGCTTCGATGGCTTCAAGGCGCTGAACAAGCTGACGCTTACCGTCGAGGCTGGCTAACTTCGCTGCGTGATCGGGCCCAACGGCGCTGGCAAGACCACCATGATGGACGTCATCACCGGCAAGACCCGACCTGACCTGGGTACTGCATTCTTCGGGCAGACCATCGATCTGACGCGTCTCACGGAACCCCAGATTGCGCACCAGGGAATCGGCCGCAAATTCCAGAAGCCCACCGTGTTCGAGAATCACTCGGTATTCGAAAACCTCGAACTGGCGATGAAGACGGACAAGACCGTGTGGGCCAGCATGCGTGCGAAACTGGCCTCCGAACAACTCGACCGCATTGCCGATACACTGGAACTGATCAAGCTCCATAATGAAGCGGACCACCAGGCCGGCCTGCTGTCGCACGGCCAGAAGCAGTGGCTGGAGATCGGCATGCTGCTGATGCAGGAGCCCAGATTGCTATTGCTCGACGAACCCGTCGCGGGCATGACGGACGAGGAAACCGAACGCACCGCTGAATTGTTCAAGTCCCTCGCGGGCGAGCATTCCGTGGTGGTCGTGGAACATGACATGGAATTCATCGAGTCGATAGCCAACGTAGTGACGGTGCTGCATGAGGGCAGCGTGCTCGCCGAGGGCACGATGGATATTGTGCAAAACGACGAACGCGTGATCGAAGTCTATCTGGGGCGTTAATGTGCTGCAGGTCAAGGAACTTAATCAGTACTACGGCGGCAGCCACACGCTGAGGAACGTCGACATCGACGTGCCGAGCGGTGCCGTGACCGCCTTGCTTGGCCGCAACGGCGTGGGCAAGACGACACTGCTAAAATGCCTCATGGGCGTGCTGCCGGTTGCAGGTGGCAGCGTCACGCTCGAAGGCCAGGATGTGACCAAGTTGCCGCCTTTTGCGCGTGTGCGCCTGGGAATGGGCTATGTCCCGCAGGGGCGGGAAATCTTTCCACGGCTGACGGTGGAAGAGAACCTGATGATGGGGCTTGCCAGCAAGGCGGATGGCGTCGCGCAGAATATTCCTGCGGAAATCTTTGAGATGTTTCCGGTGCTCAAGTCGATGAAGGGAAGGCGCGGCGGTGATTTGTCGGGCGGGCAGCAGCAGCAACTCGCCATCGGCCGGGCGCTGGCGATGAAACCAAAGGTGCTGATCCTGGACGAGCCCACCGAGGGCATCCAGCCGTCGATCATCAAGGACATCGAGCGCGTCATCAAGACTTTGGCAAGACGGGGCGACATGGCGATCCTGCTGGTGGAGCAGTATTACGATTTCGCCCTCGAACTGGCGGACCATTATGTGGTGCTTCAGCGTGGCGAAGTGGTGAAGAGCGGCCGGGGTGAGGATATGGAAACGGATGGTGTGCGCGGCTTCATGGCGGTATGAAACCGGCCGAGGTTGTCGTGCAGCGTGGCTGGGAGGCCGGGCTGCAGTTGGCGTTTCAGCGCCGCGGCGAACGCTCCGTGCTGGCGAGGCGATCGAGTTTCGGTCCTCTCGCGGTGCAGAAGGCGCTCTACCCGGAAGGCGATCTTGTCTGCCACGCGATCCTTCTGCATCCACCGGGTGGCATAGCCGGCGGTGACCAGCTGGAAATTTCGATCGACGTCGAGACCGGCGCGCATGCGCTGCTGACTACGCCTGGCGCGACCAAGTGGTATCGTTCGGCTGGAGCCGAATCCTCGCAAGGCGTCAACATTTCGATCGGGCGGAACGCGGTCTGCGAATGGTTGCCGCAGGAGAATATTTTCTTCGCATCGGCGCACGCCCAAAACGCATTGTCAGTCGATCTCCAGGAGGGCGCTGTATTTTGCGGCTGGGACGTGATGTGCCTGGGCCGCACGGCGGGCGGCGAACGCTTCCAGGCAGGGCAGATACGCCAGCATTTGCGTGTGACGCGAGGTGCGAAGCCGATGTTTGAGGAACTCGGTACGGTGGATGGCGGTGGTGTATTGCTCGATTCGCCCATCGGGTTGGCCGGCTACCCGGTATGCGCGACTTTCGTCATGGCGGGCGTCGCGATCGATCGGGATGCGCTGGATTTCTGCCGGGCCGAGATGCCGGCAGGCGATTGCAAGTGGGGTGTGAGCGCCATGGGCGAGGTGGTGGTCGCACGTTGTCTCACACGAACGGCCGAAGCGGCGCGCGAATATTTCCTCGAGATATGGGAGCATCTGCGTCCGCGATATGCAAATGTGCCGGCGCGCGTTCCGCGGATCTGGGCGACCTGAAATGCAGCGGCTGGGGATTTGGGGCTAAGGGGAAAAAAGAAAAACATGGAACTGACACCAAGAGAAAAAGACAAGCTGCTCATCTTCACCGCCGCACTGGTGGCGGAGCGGCGCAGGGCGCGGGGACTGAAGCTCAACTATCCCGAATCGGTTGCCTTCATATCGGCGGCGATCATGGAAGGTGCCCGCGACGGCAGGACAGTCGCCGAACTGATGAGTTACGGTACAACGCTTTTGTCACGCGCGGATGTCATGGACGGCATCCCCGAACTGATCCCGGAAATCCAGATCGAGGCGACGTTTCCCGACGGCACCAAGCTGGTTACCGTTCATCATCCGATCGTCTGAGGGCAAACATGATTCCGGGCGAAATAAAAACCATGGATGGTGACATTGAAATCAATGTCGGCCGCAAGACAATCACAGTGAAAGTGGCGAACAGCGGCGACCGGCCGATCCAGGTGGGTTCCCACTACCATTTTTTCGAGACCAACGAAGCGCTGAAATTCGATCGTGACGTCGCGCGCGGCTTTCGGCTCAACATTGCCGCCGGCACGGCCGTGCGGTTCGAGCCCGGGCAGGAACGCACGGTTGAACTGGTCGAGTTGGCCGGCGCAAAAGTCGTCTACGGCTTTCAGGCAAAAGTAATGGGGAAACTCTGATGGCACGTTCGATCGGAAGACAGGCTTATGCCGAGATGTTCGGCCCGACCACGGGCGATCGCGTGCGGCTTGCGGATACCGACCTGTGGATCGAAGTGGAGAAAGACCACACCATTTACGGCGAGGAAGTGAAGTTCGGCGGCGGCAAGGTCATTCGCGACGGCATGGGCCAGAGCCAGCGCCGCGCGCATGAAGTGGCGGATACCGTCATCACCAATGCGCTGATCGTCGACTACCTCGGCATCGTCAAGGCGGACATCGGCATCAAGAACGGCCGCATTTCCGGCATCGGCAAGGCGGGCAATCCGGACATCCAGCCCGGCGTCAATATCATCATCGGCGCGGCAACGGAAATCATCGCCGGCGAAGGTTCGATCGTCACCGCAGGCGGCATCGACAGCCATATCCACCTGATCTGCCCGCAGCAGATCGAAGAGGCGCTGATGTCCGGCGTCACCACGATGATCGGCGGCGGCACGGGGCCGGCCACTGGCACGGCTGCGACGACCTGCAGCCCGGGGCCGTGGCATATCGGCCGTATGCTCCAGGCGCTGGACGTCTTTCCGATGAATTTCGGTTTGCTGGGAAAGGGCAACGCCAGTCTGCGGCTGCCGTTGCGCGAGCAGGTGGCTGCCGGTGTCATCGGACTGAAACTGCACGAAGACTGGGGTACGACCCCGGCGGCGATCGACAACTGTCTCGCCGTCGCCGACGAAATGGATGTACAGGTTGCGATCCACACGGACACGCTGAACGAATCGGGTTTCGTCGAAACCACGCTGGCGGCGTTCAAGGGCCGCACCATCCATACGTATCACACCGAAGGTGCGGGGGGCGGACACGCGCCCGACATCATCAAGGCCTGCGGCCAGGCCAACGTGCTGCCGTCGTCGACCAATCCGACGCGGCCTTACACGGTGAACACCATCGACGAGCATCTCGACATGCTGATGGTCTGCCACCACCTCGATTCCGCGATTGCCGAGGATGTAGCGTTCGCCGAGTCGCGCATTCGCCGCGAGACCATCGCCGCGGAAGATATTCTTCACGATCTCGGCGCGTTCAGCATGATTTCATCCGACTCCCAGGCCATGGGACGGGTCGGCGAGGTGATCATGCGCACCTGGCAAACCGCGCACAAAATGAAAGCCCAGCGCGGCAGCCTGCCGCAGGACAAGGCCGGCGCCGACAATTTCCGCATCAAGCGTTACATCGCCAAATACACCATCAATCCCGCGATCACGCATGGGGTTGCGCACGAAGTCGGCTCGATCGAAGTTGGCAAGCTCGCCGACCTGGTGGTGTGGAAACCGGCGTTTTTCGGCGTGAAGCCGTCCCTGATCCTGAAGAGCGGCGTGATTGCGGCCGCTGCGATGGGCGACCCCAACGCGTCGATTCCGACGCCGCAGCCGGTGCACTACCGGCCGATGTTCGGCTCATTCGGTCAATCCTGCATGCAGTCCTCGGTGACCTTCGTGTCGCAGGCGGCGCTCGAAGCGGATGTCGGACGCAAACTCGGGTTGCACAAGCCGCTGGTCCCGGTTTTTGGGACGCGCGAACTGAAGAAAGCCGATATGCGGCTGAACGACTATCTTCCGACCATGGAAGTCGATCCGGAAACCTATGAAGTGCGCGCCGACGGCGAATTGCTGACTTGCGAACCGGCTAAGACCCTGCCGATGACGCAGCGTTACTTCCTGTTCTGATCATGCTGAACATCCAGAAGCGTTGCCCGCCGCGGGACAAGTTCGATGCCGAACTGGTGCTGCCGTTCGAATTGCGCCAGAAGTGCCGCCTGCGGACACAGACAACGACGGGCGAAGAAACCGGTTTGTTCCTGTCGCGCGGCGCCGTATTGCGCGATGGCGATTTCCTGGAAGCGGAAGATGGCCGTATCGTCAAGGTGACCGCCAGGCCCGAAAAAGTCCTGCAGATCGGCTGCCCTGACCCGGTGCAACTGGCGCGCATTGCGTACCATCTGGGCAACCGCCACGTTTCATTGCAGATCGGAACCGCCTGGCTGCGCATCGCCAACGACTACGTGTTGCGGCAGATGGTCGAGGGGTTGGGCGCCGTTGTGGTACTGACCGAAGCGGCTTTTGAGCCGGAATCGGGCGCTTATGGGGGACACCATCATCAGGGGCCCGATGCGCCGGTTCATCGCGGCATCATCCATCAATATGTGTCGGTGAATTCTTGAACACGCTGCCGATTGCCGGAACCGCCTTGCCACAGTTGTTGCGGCTCGCGAGCCCGATGTTGCCGGTCGGCGCCTATGCGTATTCGCAAGGCATGGAATGGGCGGTGGAGGAGGGGGCTATCAGGGATGAGGCCAGTGCGCTGGCCTGGATTACAGATCTTTTGCGCTTCAACGTCGGTACGCTGGAAGCGCCGGTATGGCGGCGGCTGTACCGGGCCTGGCAGGAGCGCGATGTCGAGTCCGCCCGCCACTGGAATGAGCGCTTCATTGCCGTTCGCGAAACGGCGGAATTTCGCACCGAGTCGCTGCAGATGGGCGGTGCATTGAAAGCCGTGCTCGACGCGACGCATGAAATCGATACGGGCCTGCTGGATCAGATCGAGGCGCCTGCCTTTCCGACTGCATTCAGTTTCGCCGCGCACGGCCTCGGCGTGCCGTTGCGCGAAGGCCTGACCGGTTATCTGTGGGCGTGGTGTGAAAACCAGGTATCGGCGGCGATGAAGCTGGTGCCGCTCGGCCAGTCCAGCGGCCAGCGCATCCTCGTAAAGCTGATCGCGCTTTTGCCTGAAATTACCGACAACGCGCTCGGCATCCAGGAAGATAGGCTGAGCAATTTCTCGCCGGCCCTGGCCATTGCCAGCAGCCGCCACGAGACCCAGTACACGCGTTTGTTTAGATCGTGAAGCAAAGTTCTGGAACCACGGAGAACACGGAGGACACGGAGGAAAGGCGAATGACGAAAGACGAAAGACAAGGAGAGAAACACAAGGATGCGTAGAATTCCCTCTATATATTTCTCTTCTGGTGTACTGGCAAGGCCGAACATTGAACGTGTTTTCTCCGTGACCTCCGTGGTTCAGGATTGTTTTGAATGAGGATCGATATGAGTTCGCAACCATTAAGGGTCGGCATCGGCGGGCCGGTGGGCTCGGGCAAGACGGCGCTGACGCTGTCGCTATGCAAGGCGATGCGCGACAAGTACGAAGTGGCGGCGGTCACGAACGACATCTATACGCAGGAAGACGCGCAATTCCTAGTGCGCAATGAGGCGTTGCCCCCCGAGCGCATCATCGGCGTGGAAACCGGCGGATGTCCCCACACCGCGATCCGCGAGGATGCGTCCATCAACCTCGAGGCGGTGGCCCGGCTTGCCCGGACTTTCGGCAATCTCGATGTGGTGTTCGTCGAAAGCGGCGGCGACAACCTGGCCGCGACGTTCAGCCCGGAGTTGTCCGACCTGACCCTCTATGTGATCGACGTCGCGGCCGGCGACAAGATTCCGCGCAAGGGCGGACCCGGCATCATCAAATCGGATCTGCTGATCATCAACAAGATCGACCTAGCGCCTTACGTCGGCGCATCCCTCGAAGTCATGGATCGCGATGCGCGCAAGATGCGCGGCGACAGGCCTTTCCTGTTCAGCAATCTGAAAACCGGACAGGGCCTCGATGAAATCGTCAGGTTCATCGAAACGCAGGGCATGCTGAAAACCAAATCCGTGCCTGTTACGGCCTAGACGAACGCATTCAGGTCGATCGAAGAGCGCCGGCCGAGCAGGCTGGCGCCTCGATGCGCAGGCGCGGTTCTTCCAGTAGCCGGTCGAGTGCTCCCCATGTCAGCGCGCCGAGTGCGCCGCCGCCTTGCAGCGCGAGATTCAGGGTTTTACGCTTGCGCAGGGTATGAATTGCATTGGTGCCATGCATCATATCCGGTATCTAACTTATTAAATGAACAAGTCAGAAGTGTGGCACATGGTAATTCATTTTATTTGGTGATAGACGTGCTCGTGAAGATTGTTTCCTTGGGTCATATTGAGTCGATGGACGCTCACAGAACCCGCTTGTACACTCGCCCGATAATGGCGTCGCGATCACTAAGTGGGGCATTGCTGCTGGCCATGATTTTCGGCGGCTCGCCGGCATGGGCGGACGAACCTGCGGATCAGCTGGAACGCGCCAGGTTGCTGCGGGAATTTCAGGAAGCGGCGATGGCGGCGGTCTCCTCGGAGGCCGTGAAGACGCCGTCTCTGCCTGCCGCCGCGATAGACATGGAACGCCTGCGTGCCACGGACAGCCTGCGCGCCCGGCAATTTGAAGACTCGCAGTGGCGAAAACTGCTCGGCGACCAGCAAATGCAGCTCTATCAATCTTCCAGCGCAGCCGTATCGCAACCGCAATGGCGCGCCCAAATACTCGAGCGTGATCGCCAGGCGCAGGACCTGTCAGCGGATATACTTCGTCGCGATCTGGAGTACCGGTCGGGCGCCCGCCGCTGACGCCGCAATCCGGTAGAAACCACTCGGGGAGACAATAGGATGTCGACGGGAAAAGCGGTCTGCGTTGCGCTTGCGGTTGGCGCGATCTCGGCGGCGCTGAATGTGGCAGCATGGGCACAGGGTGCCGACAGCCTGATTGACTGGGCGATGGTCGGGGATCATCGCGCGGACGCGAACAAGGCACGGGACAAATATCGGCATCCGAAGGAGACGCTGCTGTTCTTCGGACTTCGGCCGGACATGGACGTGGTCGAAATCTCGCCCAGCCGTGGCTGGTACACCGAAATTCTTGCCCCCGTACTTCGCGATCGGGGGCAGTACTACGCCGCCGTGTTCGCCGTGACGCAGAAGTCGCCGGATGCCGTGAAGAAAAATGACGCCGACTATCGCGGCATGCTGGCGGCGGCGCCTGATCTGTACGGCAAGGTCAAATTTTCCGTGCTTTCCCCCGGCTCGCTGCAGGTTGCGCCGCCGGGCAGCGCGGATATGGTCCTCACGTTCCGCAACGTCCATAACTGGGCCAAGGCCGGCACCGCGGACGCCATGTTCAAGGCGTTCTACGATGCGCTGAAGGCCGGTGGTACGCTCGGCGTAGTCGAGCACCGCGCCAATCCCGATACCTCCTTCGAGCAGCAGATTGAAACCGGATACATGACCGAGGCCTACGTTGTCGAGACCGCCGGGAAGGCCGGGTTCAAGCTGGTCAACAAGTCCGAGATCAATTCCAATCCAAAGGACGCCAAAGACTATCCGGGCGGGGTCTGGACGCTGCCGCCGACCCTTCGTTACGGCGACCTGGATCGTGACAAATATCTGGCGATCGGCGAGTCGGACCGCATGACGCTCAAATTCGCCAAGCCCTGAATATGAATGATTCATTGCGCATGAGCACGCAAGTCGACGCAGCAGCAGCGGCACTCGAAGCGAAGGTCATCGCATGGCGGCGCGATTTTCACCAGCACCCGGAATTGTCCAATCGCGAAATTCGCACGGCAAGTGCTGTCGCCGGGCATCTGCGCTCGCTCGGCTTGGCGGTGCAGACCGGCGTTGCCCATACCGGCGTGGTCGGTCTGCTGGATTCCGGCAAGCCCGGACCGGTTATTGCGCTGCGGGCGGACATGGATGCACTGCCGGTTGCCGAACAGGTCGATCTGCCATTCGCTTCGAAGGAGCGCACGACGTTCAACGGCCAGGAAGTCGGTGTCATGCATGCCTGCGGGCACGATTGCCATGTTGCCGTGCTGATGGGTGTCGCCGAATTGATGGCAGGGCTGAAAGCGCAGCTTCGGGGCCGCATCAAATTCATTTTCCAGCCTGCTGAAGAGGGACCGCCACCGGGAGAGGAGGGCGGTGCAGCTCTGATGATCAAGCAGGGCGTGCTCGAAAATCCGAAGCCCGATGTGATCTTCGGCCTGCACGTGTTCGCCGGCGTCGAGGCGGGCATGATCGCCTATCGCCCCGGTCCGGCGATGGCCAGTTCGGATCGCATCCGCATTACGGTAAATGGCCGTCAGACCCACGGCGCGTTTCCGTGGAAAGGCGTGGACCCGATCGTGATTTCCTCGCAGATCGTGCTGGGTCTGCAGACCATCGTCAGCCGCCAGGTCGATGTGACGCTGGAGCCTGCGGTCGTGAGCATCGGTGCAATCAGGGGCGGCGTGCGCGACAACATCATTCCCGACGCCGTGGAAATGCTGGGCACCGTGCGTACGTTCAACGAGGAAATGCGCGCGGACATTCACAACCGCATTCGCCAGACGGTCGAACTCATTGCCCAAAGCGCGGGCGCGTCCGCGCAAGTCCAGTTCGACAATGCCTATCCGGTCACGGTGAACGACATCCCCCTCACCGAGCGCATGGTGCCCACGCTGGAACGGGTGGCAGGCAAGGAGAAGGTATTCGTCGGCCAGAAGATCACCGGATACGAAGATTTTTCCTATTACCAGCAGAAGATCCCGGGATTCTTCTACTTCGTCGGCATCACCCCGCGTCGGAGCGATCAAGGCGGCGTCGATCGCACGGAGTCGGCGCCGAATCATTCGCCGCGGTTCTTCGTCGACGAATCGGCGTTGCTGCTCGGCATGCGATCGCTGGCGCATCTGACGCTCGACTACATGGCGTCGCCATCGCGGGCGGGTTAAAATCCCGCGCACAAAACAAAACCGTCCGGGGGAAAACATGACCAGCGTCTGCAGGCTTACCTCTTTCATTCTATTGCTCGCAGCGGTGTTCGTTCCCGCAACGCTGTTGCGCGCCGACAGCGACGAGAACGGTTTCATCCGCATCCAGCCCGAGGACATCGAATGGAAGGATGCGCCCGGGTACAACGGCGTGAAGATGGCGGTGATCGCGGGGGACCCTTCCAAGCCGGGTGTCTATGTAGTGCGGGTGAAATTTCCGCCCGGACTCATGTCGCGCCCGCATTTTCATCCGGACGACCGCTACGCCATCGTTATCAAGGGCACGTGGTGGACGGGAACCGGCGATACGTTCGATCCGGGCCAGACCGTGCCGGTCAAGGCGGGCGGATTCATGAAACACCCGGCAGGCGGCCACCACTTCGACGGCGCCAAGGATGAAGAAGTCATTCTGCAGCTGATCGGTTACGGTCCCGGCGGCACGATCATGATCCACCCGGAAGACGGCCATACCGGGCCGTCCAGATAGTCGCAGGATGATTTTTCCGGAGCGGCAGAATTCTTTTCTGCCGCTTTTTGTTGCTGAATGAAGAATTAGAAAAGGCCCGCAGTGCTTTCCGACATAGAAATCGCCCAGCAGGCGCGCATACAGCGCATCACGGTGCTTGCCCGGGAGCGTCTCGGCATTGCCGAGGAGCATCTCGAACCTTATGGTCACTTCAAGGCCAAGCTCTCGCTGGCTTATCTCGACAGCCTCAAGGATAGGCCCGACGGCAAGCTAATCCTGGTTACCGCCATCAGCCCGACACCAGCCGGTGAGGGCAAAACCACAACGACGGTCGGCCTTGGCGACGCGCTCAACCGGATCGGCAAGAAGGCGCTGATCGCGCTGCGCGAGCCGAGCCTGGGACCTGTGTTCGGCATGAAGGGCGGCGCGGCCGGCGGCGGCTACGCGCAAGTCGTGCCGATGGAAGACATCAACCTGCACTTCACCGGCGACTTCAACGCCATCCAGCTTGCCAATAATCTGCTGGCGGCAATGCTGGACAATCACATCCATCACGGCAACGAGCTCGGTATCGACGTGCGCAGGATCGCATGGAAGCGCGTGCTGGACATGAATGACCGTGCGTTGCGCGAAATCGTCGTGTCCCTCGGCGGTCCCGGCAATGGCTATCCGCGGCAGGACGGCTTCGACATCGTGGTGGCGTCCGAAGTGATGGCGATCTTCTGCCTGGCTACTTCACTGGAGGATCTGAAGCAGCGGCTCGGCAACATTGTGGTTGCCTATACAAGGGAGCAACTGCCGGTACGCGCGCGGGATCTCCACGCGCACGGCGCCATGACCGTGCTGCTCAAGGATGCGCTCAAACCGAACCTGGTG
>JANXPQ010000236.1 GCA_025357235.1 Betaproteobacteria bacterium | reverse complement strand
CCCAGTTCTCGGCCGGGACCGTCAGAACGAATCGGATCTGGGCTGCCGCTGACACGGCGGCAGCGGCGCTACGAAGGCAGCATTGCCAAGACACCGAAGGTGGACCGGAGCGTCGCGAACAAGAGGGAAGACACGCTGACGGCTCTAGCAATTCACGAAGTCCGTCGCATCGCCTTCGACTTGGAAAGTGAGTGGAAAGACGAGATTCGCAAGATACGATCCTTCAATCGGTTTGTCGGCTACGACAACACGGTGCGGTTGGAGATCGCCCTCGCACTCGACACGCTTACCCACCGCACTCGGCTAAGCATGTCCCCGGAGGCTGCTTACGAGTTTCAAAACGTGTTCACGAACATCATGCCTATTCATTCGCTCGTGTCGAAACAGCACCGGGAGCCAACTCCCTCGGACATAGAGGTTTTGACAGCGTGCGCCCACGCCGCTCTCAACCTCGCCTACGACGGGTCCAAGTACCTCAAGAACCTTCGCGTGGTCGAGGCAGGCACGACAGTGCTGTGGTCCATCGTGAGATTTGCGACGTGGAACGAGTTACCGAAACTCGCTGCCATCGCGAATGAGCAGTTTGAAACGGCAATCCAAGGAGCGCAGGACGCCGGGTTCACCGATGGCGAGCGCTGGCTCAAGTACAAGATGGCTGAGGCGGGTGCGCTCAGCCACGACAAGGAGCCGCCCTGCCCGATGGACCTACTCGACAAGGCCACCGGGATGGATTCAGGCGAGAACTGACCGCAAGGCGCGTTCGTAACGCACGAGCGAAGTACTCAAAGTGCGGCTAAGTCGCGTCAAAGAACATCGAGCCATTCGAGCGAAGGTGCCCTCCACGCATTGCAGGATGCGCGGATCGCTCGTTCGTATGACGCGAGCGAGTAGCGGCACTGGTTAGCGAACCGACCCCGCTCGATGGGCCCCATTCGCGGGCTTATCGACGCCAAGGAGGTAAGTCAAGGTATCTCTACTGGCAGTTGATCCCGATGAACGCCTCCGCACCCCAAACTCGCATAAACTCGTTCTCACGGGTGTTCGCGTCCACAACAGCGGCCTGCACGTCGGCAGCGATTTTCACATTCGCGTTTTGAGAGCAGTCGCGTCCCGCGAGGGAACCCCATGTTCGACAAGCCGTCAGGAAGTCGCGGTAGGCTTGCACGACTTGCCGGGCAGCAGCGGCTGACCCGCAAATAGCCTGAGCGTCGCGCTGAATGGCTTCCTTGCGCTGCCTTGCGTTTGTCTGTGCAGGGCTCCCGGGTGCTGGCTCCACGCTGCCGCCCAGAGCTACCGTCTCGTCCGGCGCGTCGAGTTTGCAGTCCTGACCAAAGCAGATGGCAGTGACCGGGTGAAGCTCAACCCCGTTCCATGCCGCCCCTCTTTGCCCGTGCTCGTGATCAAAGAAGCCGAGACCCGCCACGGTGATCACGTTGGAGAAGCCCCCCTCTCCCCAATAAGCGGTCTCAGTTACGCGGCGTGCCGACGCCACCGCATCTTGGAGTGCGCTGGTCGCCGGAAGGCACTCCGGCGAAGGTATCTCCGCAATGAGGTTCAGCGAGCCCTCGCCCAGCACCAGATGGAAGTCTTGATCGGGCTCGACTTTCATTTCTAGGAGGTGGACGTTGGTCAGCTTCCACGTCGTAGTCTCGACGCCCCGGATGCGACCCCCAGCAAAGCGTTGGGGACGAGCCTTGGAGATGAGCGCGGCTATCGTGGTCGGGCGCGGGGTGGGGTCAATGTTTTGGGCATCCGGGTCAGCGGCGGTCTTAATATCCCAGTCCTTCACGCCGCAGCCCCCGCTCCACTGGCTCCGGGCGAGGGGGCCCTTGCCGCGCCCAGCGTGGGCATCAGCGGGTACAGCAATAGCGGCGAGGAATGCGACGACGGCGACTTTGCCCATGGCCCTGCCTCAGGAGGAACCCTACGCCTCGTAGGTGCCCGACAGCAACCAAGCCGGTCCTGCGAGCCAATGATCCAAAAAGGGGTGTATGTCCGGCAGGCCGCTAAGTGGTGCTGCGACACTCGCCTTGCAGAGCCAAGCGGCGTCGTCACATCGACGCGGACGTGGGGGCTGTTGATCTTGGCCCTGACGCCGGGTGTGCTCCAGACCGGCTTTGGTGCGTTCGATGAGGAGACAAGCTCCGCGCGCTAGTGGTCGTAGTAGACGAACGGGCCAAGCTGCTCAACAGCCTTGTCCGAGTGGGGGTCATAATCTTTGCGATACAATCGTGGAGAAGCCTGCGCGGTGCGCGCAAGGGCTCTCGCTTGTCACCACCGGTCTCGTAGGGACCCACTTCCACCGGAATCACCGGTACCCAGGGACCCACCTGCTTCAGCGTGCATGAG
>JANXPQ010000003.1 GCA_025357235.1 Betaproteobacteria bacterium | reverse complement strand
CAGAAACTGCGCGACTTCCGTCTTGATGCCGCCGTTGCCGCCGATGTAGATCTCCCAGCCCGACTCCACGCCGATGATGCCCACGTCCTTGATGCCGGACTCCGCGCAGTTGCGCGGGCAACCCGACACCGCCATCTTCACTTTGTGCGGGGCGTACATCTTCCAGAATGCCTTCTCCAGGTCGATGCCCATTTGCGTGGAATCCTGCACGCCGAACCGGCACCACTCCGAACCTACGCAGGTCTTCACCGTGCGCAGCGCTTTCGCATAGGCGTGGCCGGAAGGCATGTCGAGTTCACCCCACACCCTTGGCAGGTCTTCCTTGCGCACGCCGAGCAGGTCGATGCGCTGGCCGCCGGTGACCTTGACCGTCGGGATCTTGTATTTGTCCACCACGTCGGCGATGCGGCGCAGTTCCGCGGCCGTAGTCACGCCGCCGAACATGCGGGGCACCACCGAATAGCTGCCGTCCTTCTGGATATTGGCGTGCGCACGTTCATTGATGAAACGCGATTGCGGATCGTCCTGGGCCTCATGCGGCCAGGCGGCGAGGAGATAAAAATTCAGCGCTGGCCGGCAACTGGCGCAACCGTTCGGCGTATGCCATTCGAGCGCTTTGATGACCTGCGGGATGGACAGCAGTTTGCGCACGCGTATTTCCGTGCGCACTTCTTCGTGCGTGAGTTCGGTGCAACCGCACATCGGTTTGGTCACGGTGGCCTGCGGTGTGTAGGCACCGCCGACGGTGGAAGCGAGGATCTGCTCCACCAGCCCGGTGCACGAACCGCAGGACGAGGATGCCTTGGTGTGCTTGCGCACTTCGTCGAGCGTGAACAGTCCCTTCTCCTTGATCGCGCGGATGATGCTGCCCTTGGCAACGCCATTGCAGCCGCAGACTTCCATGGTGTCGGGCATGACCGCAGCCTTGTTCTGGCCCTGGTGGCCGGCGTTGCCCAGGTGAGCCTGGCCGAACATCAGGTGATCGCGGATCTCCGCGATGCTTTTGCCGTCGCGCATGAGCTGGAAAAACCAGGCGCCGTCGACGGTATCGCCGTACATCACGCTGCCGACGATGCGGTCGTTGCGGATCACGAGCTTCTTGTAAACGCCGCCGACCGCGTCGTGCAGGACGATTTCTTCCGTATCCGCGCCGCCGCTGAAATCACCGGCGGAGAACAGGTCGACCCCGGTCACCTTGAGTTTGGTCGATGTCACCGACCCTTGGTAGCGGCCGATGCCGAATTCCGCCAGGTGCGTTGCGCAGACTTTCGCCATTTCGAACAGCGGCGCGACCAGACCGTAAGTCGATCCGCGATGCGCGACACATTCGCCCACTGCATAGATGCGCGGGTCGTGGGTCTGCATCGTGTCGCTCACCACGACGCCACGGTTGCAATGCAGTCCCGCGGATTGCGCCAGTTCGACGTTCGGGCGAATGCCGACCGCCATGACCACCAGGTCCGCCGGAATCTCCCCGCTGTCCTTGAAACGCACCGCCGCGACGCGGCCGTCACGGCCGACGATCTCGGCGGTCTGCTTCTCCAGAAGGAAGCTCAGCCCCTTTTGTTCGAGCGATTTCTGCAGCATGCCGGCCGCGCTTTTATCGAGCTGGCGCTCCATGAGCCACGGCATCAGGTGCACGACCGTCACGTCCATGCCGCGCAGCTTCAATCCGTTCGCGGCCTCCAGGCCCAGCAATCCGCCGCCGATCACCACGGCGTGCCGGTAGCGGCCGGACGCCTGGATCATGGCTTCGGTATCGGCGATGTCCCGATAGGTGATGACGCCCGGCAGGTCCGCCCCGGGAATGGGCACGATAAACGGATTGGATCCGGTCGCCAGCAGCAGGCGGTCGTAACTTTCGGTGGTGCCGTCGGCAGCGATCACCTTGCGTGCGGCGCGGTCTATCTTCGTTACCTTTTTTCCGAGATGCAGCCGGATGCCATGCTGCGCATACCAGTCGACGTCATTGAGCATGATCTCCTTGAGCGTCATTTCCCCGGCCAGCACCGGCGACAGCAGGACGCGGTTGTAGTTGGCATGCGGCTCGGCGCCGAACACGGTGATGTCGTAGTGGTCCGGCGCGATCTTCAGCAACTCCTCGAGCGTACGCACCCCGGCCATGCCGTTGCCGATCATCACCAGCTTCATTTTCTTCATCTGCTTACCCCTCGATAGAGCCAACTTGTTTCGATTCTCATCAGGCGACTGCGGCGAGCGCCATCTGTCCGGACTGCGCGAAGCGCACCACCTCTCCTATGACGATCACCGCAGGGCTGCCGATGCCGGCGTTCGCCATCGCAACGGACAGGCCGGACAGTGTCGCGACCACGCTTTTCTGCGACGGCAGCGTGCCGTTCTGGATCGCCGCGGCCGGCGTCGCTGCTGGCAGTCCGCCTTCGAGCAACCCGCCAACGATTGCATCGAGATTGGCCACGCCCATATAGATCACCAGCGTGGTCCCGCCGGCCGCGAGCGCGCGCCAATCCGGCTGGTGGCCGTCGCGCGTATGGCCAGTGATGAAGGAAACGCCGTTACAAATTTCCCGATGCGTCACCGGTATGTCCATCGCCGCCGTCACGCCCATGCCGGCGGTGACGCCGCTGACGATCTCGACCTCGATGCCGCCGGCCCGCAAGGCGACCATTTCCTCGCCGCCACGACCGAACACGAAAGGATCCCCGCCCTTGACGCGAGCGACGGTTTTTCCCGTCCTGGCCAGCCGCACCATCAGCTTCTCGATGAACGCCTGCGGCGTGGACCGGCAACCGCCGCGCTTGCCGACCTCGACGACTTTCGCCTGCGGTCGCGCAAGACGCAGCACCTCGCGATTCACCAGATCGTCGAGCAGCACGACATCCGCCTCGCCGATCGCGCGCACCGCTTTCAGCGTCAGCAATTCCACGTCGCCCGGTCCCGCGCCCACCAGATAAACTTTTCCTTGCTTCATATCTTCAATCCCCAAGATCGTCGAACCACGGAGGACACGGAGGAAGAACAGAAGAACCGTTCAAGAATTAAAACCTTCGAAGATCGCGAAAGTTTCATGCAATCGCCGTCACTATATGCAGCTGATTTTCCCGTGGCTCTGGCTTTTCTCCGTGTCCTCCGTGGTTCATCTCAAAAATCAAGCGGCGACGCGGGCTTGCTGCGCCATGCACCGCAATTCCGGCAGGCACGACCCGCAGCTCGTGCCGCATTTGAGTTCCATTTGAATCTGCTCGAGCGTTACGCCGTCCGCGAGGCGACGGCGAATATCCGGCTCGGCGACATCGAGGCAGTTGCACACGATGCGCCCGCGCAATGGCTTGCCGGCTGGCGGGCTTGCCACCGGCGCCAGCATCCAGCGCCGCACCGCCTCGGCCGAGGCGCCTTGCGCCATCAATTCGTTGAGCCAGTCGCGCGCCGCGGTCTCGCCGGTCAGGCGCACCCCGACCAGTTTCCCGTCCTGCACCAGCACGCGCTTGGAAACACCGCGCCGGGGGTCGCGATAGTCCATCGCGCAGGTGTCGTCATTGAGTTCGAGCACGGCGTCGAGATCGGCGATAAGCTCGTCCGCGGCGGGCACATCGGCCGCCGCGCGAAATACCAGCAGCGGCACTTCGCGGCCGGAGAGCCCGCAGCTCGCATAGGGGAAACGCGCGAGCAGCGGCCTCACGGCATCGAGGTAACGGGAAGCATCGCCGCTGCGCATGGCAACCACATGCCAGCGGTAGTCGAGTTTTTCCACCTGCACCGCCGCGTGCTTGAGCTCCGGCTGTTTCGAAACCGGATCGAAGGCCGCGAGCGTCAGCGAATTGATGCCCCCGCCATGCATGAAGCGCCCGCCCCAGTGCATCGGCAGGTAGGTTTGCGCAGTCCTGATTTCATCGGAACCCTGCGCGCGCGCACTCAACTCGCCGCGACGGCTTTTCACGCGCACGATGTCGCCGTCCTGCAAGCCACGCCGCTGCATGTCGTCGCGATTCATCGCCAGCAGCGGTTCCTCGGTATGGGCAAACAGTCGCGCCACGTTGCCGGTGCGGCTCATGCCGTGCCACTGGTCGCGCAGCCTGCCGGTGGTCAGGTGCAGGGGATAGCGCGCGTCGGTGGATTCCGCGAGAGGCCGATGCGGCGCCCGGGCGAAGCGCGCGCGGCCGCTGGCGGTGGCGAACACGCCGTCCTCGTACAGGCGCGACTTGCCGGTTTCCGCGCCTTCGGGAAACGGCCACTGCTGCGGACCGCGCGCCTCCAGCAATGCATAACTCAATCCGCTGATGTCGAGATCGCGACCGCGCGTGGTCGCGCGGTGCTCGTTGAACACTTGCTCGGGCGACTCATAGGGAAACAGCCTCGTGACATCGTCGCGTCCCAGCTTTGCTCCGAGGCGGCGTGCAAAATCCACCGCGATCCGCCAATCGTGACGCGCTTCGCCCGGCGGCGGCACGGCTGCGCAAGTGCGCGAAATGCGACGCTCGGAATTGGTGACCGTGCCGTCCTTCTCCGCCCAGGTGCTGGCGGGAAACAGGATGTCGGCATGACTGACGGTCTCGGCGGAACGGAATGCCTCCTGCACCACCACGCATTCGGCCCGCTCCAGCGCCTCGACCACGCGTATGTGGTCGGGCATCGATTGCACCGGGTTGGTACAGGCAATCCAGATGGCCTTGATGCTGCCTTCGCGCACGGCATCGAACATCTCGACCGCAGTCTTGCCGGGCGTTGACGGAAAACCATCGACGCCCCAGAAGCGGGCGACCTCTTTGCGATCCGCGGCGCTCGACAGATCGCGGTGTGCCGACAGCAGCGTAGCCATGCCCCCCACTTCGCGGCCGCCCATCGCATTCGGCTGGCCGGTAAGCGAAAGCGGGCCTGCACCCGGCCGGCCGATGTGCCCCGTGGCGAGGTGCAGGTTGATGAGCGCGGCGTTTTTCTCGGTGCCGTGGACAGACTGGTTGAGCCCCTGGCAGTAGAGCGACAGAGCGGCGCGCGCGCCGCCGAACCAGCGCGCGGCCTTGACGATGTCGTCCGCGGGAACGCCACAGATGTCCGCGACGGCGCCCGGCGTGTAATCTGAGACAGTCGCTTTGGCGGCGTCGAAACCCTCGGTGTGGTCGCGGATGTAGTCGAGATCGCACAGTTCTTCCCACAGCAGCACGTGCAACATTGCATTGAACAGCGCCACGTCGGTGCCGGGCAGGATGGCCAGGTGGAGATCGGCCGCCGCCGCGGTATCGGTGCGCCGAGGATCGACGACGATCAGCTTGAGGTACGGGTTGCGCGCGCGTGCATCCTCGATGCGGCGGAACAGGATCGGATGCGCATAAGCGGTGTTGGAGCCGGCGATGAAGATGCAGTCGGCGTGATCGATGTCCTCGTAGCAAGCCGGCGGCGCATCGGCGCCGAGCGTGGCCTTGTAGCCGGTCACCGCGGAGGACATGCACAGGCGCGAATTGGTGTCGATGTTGTTGGTGCCGACCAAAGCGCGCGCGAGCTTGTTGAAAACGTAGTAGTCCTCGGTCAGCAGTTGTCCGGAGACATAGAAGGCGACGCTGTCCGGTCCATGTTCGACGATGGCGCGCGCGAATTTCCCGGCCGCGAAATCCATCGCCTCGTCCCAGCCCGCACGGATACGCGGCGCGCTGCGCTCCCGGCGCAACTCCGGATGCAGTGCGCGTGTCCGCTCATCGGCGGTGAGATGCAGCGTCGCGCCCTTGGTGCACAGCCGGCCGAAATTCGCCGGATGCCGCGGATCGCCGCGCACCCCGGTGATGCGGCCAGCATCGGATTCCACGATGACGCCGCAGCCGACGCCGCAGTAAGGACAGGTGGTACGTGTTTCGCGCGGATTCGGAGTCATCGAGTCTCAGGCCATCTTCAGGTCGAAACCGGCGGCGTAGTGCGCCGGCCTGCGTCCGTCCCACATCACGCCGTCCATCAGCGTGGAAACCCGCATCGGTTCCCGCGGCAACGCAACGCCCAGCTGTGCGGCAGCCTGCGCGTAAAGGTCGGTGCGATTGACCTGTGCGGCCACCGCGGCGTAATCCGGTTCGCGCTTGAGCAGGCCCCAGCGCCGCTGCTGCGTCAGGAACCACATGCCGTCGGAGAGGTAGGGGAAATTTACCGCGCCATCGTCGTGGAACCGGATCGCATGCGCGTCCTTCCACTTGTGGCCCAGGCCGTCCTCGTAGTCGCCGAGAAAACGCGGTGCGATTATCGCGGCCGGCGCGTCGATGTAGCTTGTGCCGGCGATCAGGTCGGCCACCTGCCGGCGATTGGCCGTCGTATCGATGAAGCGGCAAGCTTCCAGCAACGCCATCACCAGCGCCCGCGCGCTGTTCGGATGGCGCTCCACGAACGCGGCGGTGGTGCTCAACACTTTTTCCGGATGATCGGGCCACACCTGCTGCGACGTGGCGACTGTGAATCCGACCTCTTCCTGCAGCGCACGCGCGTTCCAGGGTTCGCCCACACAGCAGCCGTCGATGAATCCGGCGCGCAAGCGCGCCACCATTTGCTGTGGCGGGATCACCGTCGTGCCGACGTCGCGAAACGGATGGATGCCGTGCGCCGCCAGCCAGTAGTACAGCCACATGGCGTGCGTGCCGGTCGGAAAGGTCTGGGCAAAGCCGAGTTCGCCCGGATGGGAGTGTACGTAAGCCGCAAGTGCCTGTCCGTCGGTCACACCCAGATCACGCAGTCTGCTGGAGAGCGTGATGCCCTGGCCGTTCTGGTTGAGCGTCATTAGCACCGCCATGTCGCGCTGCAAACCGGCGATGCCCATGTGTACGCCGTACACCAGTCCGTAAAGAGCATGGGCGGCGTCGAGATCGCCGGTCAGGAGGCCGTCGCGCACGGCTGCCCACGAAGGCTGTTTCACCGGAACGATCTGCAGGCCGTATTTGCGATCGAAGCCCTGCGCGACTGCAACCGCGATCGGCGCGCAGTCGGTGAGCGGAATGAATCCGACGCGCAGTTCGGTTTTTTCCGGCGCGTCCGTCCCCGCCGCCCACGCGCCTTCGCGCACCGGCGCCGCAACCAAGCCCATCAACGCGGTGGCGGCCAGCGCACCTGAATGCGTGATGAAATGCCGCCGCGGATTGCTGCCCTGCTCTTCGCCTTCCCCGCCGACCCCGTCGCTTTTTGATTCCATGCCGCCTCCGTTTCGAGTGCAAAAAAAAAACGCCCATGCGCGCAAATGTTGCGTGCCATGGACGTCTTTATCCGTGCGTGCCGGACCGTCATCAGTCCGTCACCGCGTGCTACCTGCGATCAGCCCACCGTTGGGCGTCGCAGCAAATCAACAGGCCTTACGGTTTATCTGCATGCGACGTATCGCAAGCGTCGTGCCACTTCGCGAAAAAAAACATAACCCATTGTTCAAATACGAAAGAGTGGGGTTATGGCGGCGTTCGGAAACTCGCTGCCGGGTGCCGACAACGCTCTGCCGGTGTGCGTCCGGCTTTCGCAACGCACCAAAATGAAGTGCAAGCCCTATAACAACAGTTTCGCTGCGCGAATGACCTGGTCGGCGACTTCGGCGAGTTTGAGGTTCTCGTTCATCGCCATCTTGCGCAACCATTTATAGGCTTCTTCTTCCGACAGGTTTTTCTGCTTGATGAGAATGCCCTTCGCACGGTCTATGCTCTTGCGATCCGCGAGCTGGCTCTGCGACTCCTCGAGCTCATTGCGCAACGATTGCAGCGCTTCGAAACGCGCAATCGCCACGTCGAGAATCGGTTGGACGCGCTGCGCGGCGAGTCCATCCACCACATATGCGCTGACGCCTGCGCGCACCGCTTCGCGGATCTTCTCCGTGTTGCCGTCGGCAGAAAACATCACGATCGGCCGCGGTGTGTCCTGGCTGATGACGCAAAGGTGCTCGATGGTATCGCGGTCCGGAGAATGCGTATCGATGATGATGACGTCGGGCAGTACCTGGGCCACCAGCCGCGAAAGGTTCACGGTGGATTGCACTTCGGCCACGACGTGGTGGCCCGCCTTTTCCAGGCCCTGGCGCAGCACTTCGCGGCGTTCGTTGTCTTCGTCCACCACCATCACACGCAACATTGCAGACCACCCCGGTAAATCGGTTCCAGCTTGCACGCGAGCAATTACCGCGCCATTGGAATCGAAGCGTGGGCCGTCAAACCTGCAATGCGATGCTTAGAGAGGGAATCAGGGAAGGGTCATCACCGGCGAAAATGAACGTCAACGCTTCACCGTAGCGGCACTCTGGCCGAACAGGATGCTGCGCGATTTCTCGTCGATGGTGGGTTTGGTGTTGACGGCTTTACCCTTTTCATAGGCTCGCACCACTGCCGGCCGTGCGCGGATGGCCTCGAACCAGCGCTTCAGTTTCGGAAAGTCATCGAGACTCTGTTTCTGGCGCTCGTACGGAACGATCCAGGGATACGCGGCCATGTCGGCGATCGAATAGTCGCCGGCGACGAACTCGCGATCGGCCAGACGTTTGTCCAGCACCGCATACAGCCGTGACGTTTCGTTGACGTAGCGGTCGATCGCGTAAGGCAGCTTCTGCGGCGCATACTGGCTGAAATGATGGTTCTGCCCGGCCATCGGGCCCAGGCCGCCCATCTGCCAGAACAGCCATTGCAGCGCTTCGAATCGACCGCGCAAATCTTTCGGCAAGAATCTGCCGGTTTTCTCGGCCAGGTAAACCAGGATAGCACCCGACTCGAACACGGGAACGGGGGCGCCGCCATCGGCCGGCGCGTCGTCCACAATGGCGGGCATGCGGTTATTCGGGGAAATCTTCAGGAAATCGGGCTGGAACTGTTCGCCCGCCCCGATGTTGACCGGCAGGATACGGTAAGGTGTGCCGGTCTCTTCCAGGAAAATCGTGATCTTGTGGCCGTTCGAAGTGGGCCAGTAGTGGAGGTCTATCATGGTGGGGCAGTGACCGGTGATTGGTGACTGGTGGAACGCGCATGCTGAACGCCTGCGGCCGGCCCCGCAAGTCCGTGGGGCGCATGGGTGTTATTCGGCAGCAGAATAACTTGAATCCTGCACGCCGCTTATTCCAGTTTTCGGGTTCGATATACTCGCGATCGATGCTTCAGCTCAATCCTGCACAATGAACAGACGTTTCGATCTTCTCGTCATCGGTGGCGGCAGCGGCGGCGTCGCCGTCTCCAATCGCGCGGCAAGCTACGGCGCGAAGTGCGCACTGATCGAGTCCGGACGCATCGGCGGAACCTGCGTGAATGTCGGTTGCGTGCCGAAGAAGGTCATGTGGAACGGCGCAAACCTGATGCACGCGATCGACGAAGCGCCGGACTACGGCATTTCCATTGCTTCGCACAGCTTCGACTGGTCCACGCTGCGGCGCCAGCGCGACCAGCATGTACTCGACCTCAACGGCATCTACGAGCGCACCGTGGCAAAGAATGGCGTGGAACTCGTTCGCGGCACTGCCCGGTTCGTCGGACCGAAAACAATAAAGGCGGGAGCCGACACCTTCACGGCCGAGCATATCGTCATCGCCGTCGGCGGCCGGCCGGTCGTGCCCGAAGTGCCGGGCGCCGGTTTCGGCATTACGTCGGACGGATTCTTCGAACTGGCCGCGCAACCGATGAAAGTCGCGGTCGCCGGCGGGGGGTATACCGCCGTGGAACTCGCCGGCCTGCTGCGGGCACTGGGCAGCGAGGTGACCATGCTGTTGCGGCGCGCGCACTTTCTTAACGATTTCGATGCGATGCTGCGCGAAGAATTGATGACGCAAATGCAGGCGGACGGCGTTCGCGTGATCGCGCAGACGAAGATCGCGAAGGTGGAAAAAGCATCCACCGGACTGCGCATCACGCAGGAAAACGGCGAAGTCGCGGAAGGATTCGACGCACTGCTGTGGGCGATAGGACGGCAGCCGAACACGGATCGCATGGACCTGCGCGCGACCGGAGTCGCCGTCGACGCCGGCGGCGCCATTCCGACCGACGCGTACCAGGCGACCAGCGTCGCCGGCATCTACGCCATCGGCGACGTCATCGGCAAGCTCGACCTGACGCCTGTGGCGATCGCCGCCGGCCGGCGCCTCGCCGACCGCTTGTTCGGCGGAATGAAGGATCGCAAGCTCGACTACAGGAATATCGCCACCGTGCTGTTCACCCACCCGCCGATAGGCAGCGTCGGCCTGACGGAGCATGAAGCCGTGCAAGCGCATGGCGCAGACAAGGTGAAAATCTACGAGACGCGATTCACGCCGATGTATCACGCCTTTACCCGCCGCAAGGTCAAGAGCGCGATGAAGCTGGTGGTTGCCGGTGAAACGGAAAAAATCGTGGGCTGCCACGTCATCGGCCCCGGCGCCGACGAACTCATGCAGGGCTTCGCCGTCGCCGTACACATGGGTGCCACCAAACGCGACTTCGACGATACCGTCGCAATCCACCCCACTGTGGCCGAAGAGCTGGTGACGATGCGCAACAGCCGGCCGGCCGTTGCATAGGCACGAGGGATGAGGGTCGGGTAACAAGCTGTTCGGATCATTCTCGCCCCTCACACTGGAGGACGCATGATCACGCTGACCGTGAACGGCAAGAGCGAAGCCATCGATGCCGAACCCGAAACGCCGCTCTTATGGGTGTTGCGGGACCACCTGAATCTGACCGGAACGAAATTCGGTTGCGGCGTGGCCGCGTGCGGCGCCTGCACCGTGCATCTCGACGGCAGCGCAGTACTCGCCTGCATGGTGCAGCTATCGGCCTGCGCGAACCGCAAGATCACCACCATCGAAGGACTCTCGAGCGACGGCAAACCGCATCGCGTGCAGCAGGCATGGATCGACCATCAGGTTCCCCAGTGCGGCTATTGCCAGAGCGGGATGATCATGGCGGCAACGGCCCTGCTCACGGCCAAACCGCATGCCTCGGACGAGGACATCGCCAAAGGACTCACCAACATCTGCCGCTGCGGGACTTATCCGCGGGTGAAGAAAGCGATGCGTGCACTCGCCGATGCCAATTCGGCCTCCAAACCTGGAGCCCGGTCATGAATGCCGGCGCGCTCGAAACCGGACAGCCCCGCAACAAATGGCGCCGGCGCTTTCTGGTCACCGTGGCGATTGCCGGCGGTGCATTCGCCATCGGCGCCTGGCGCTTCTATCGCGAGCGCGACAAACTGACCCCGCCCGCCAGCCTGAGGCCGGGGCCGAATGACGCCGTATTGACGGGATGGATCCGGATCGGGACGGACGGAAGCGTGGTCGTTCAGGTGCCACGCCAGGAAATGGGACAAGGCATCACCACGGCCCTGCCGATGCTGGTGGCCGAGGAACTGGATGCCGACCCCGCGCAAATGCGCTTCGAGCAGGCCCCGATCGATCCGATTTACACCAATGCCACGATGATCGGCGACGGCGTTCCGGTGCGCCCGGACGACGACGGCTGGATGGCGGGCATGATGCGCCATACGCAATACAAACTGGGCGAACTGCTGGGCGTGCAGGCCACCGGCGGGTCCACCAGCGTGCGCGATGCGTGGCCCACGATGCGTCACGCGGGCGCCGCGGCGCGCACGATGCTCATCCAGGCAGCCGCGAAGAAATTCAGCGTGCCGGCCGCCGAGTGCACGATCGAAAAAGGCATCGTCGTCCACGCATCGAGCGGCAAGCATGCAGGTTTCGGCGAGTTGGCATTGGACGCTGCGAAGCTGCCGATTCCCCAGGACGCGAAACCAAAAGACCCTTCGCGATTCACGCTCCTGGGAAGATCTCAGGCTCGCCTGGATATCCCGGCCAAGACCGATGGCAGCGCGCAGTTCGGTCTGGATGTTCGCGTTCCCGGCATGTTGTACGCCGCAATCCAACAATGTCCCGTTTTCGGAGGCACGTTGAAATCCTTCGACGATGCCAGGATCAAGGCACGCAAAGGCATCAAGGGCGTCTACGCCCTGCCTGCCACCAGCACGTCTGCCGCGGGCGTCGTCGTGGTCGCCGACCACTACTGGCAGGCGCGCACCGCCCTGGCAGGAGTTGCAATCGCCTGGAATGAAGGCAACAACGCCTCACACGACTCGCAGGATCAGAAGAAGCGCTACCGGGCCCTGCTCGTCAACGGCAAGGCACGCGAATATGAATCGGTCGGCAACGTCGATGCGGCATTGGCCGCCCCCGCGAAAGCCGTGACCGCGGATTATTTCGTTCCCTACCTCGCGCACGCCGCGATGGAGCCGATCAACTGCACCGCGATCGTACGGTCCGACAAAACCTGTGAAGTCTGGGTCGGCAGCCAGGCCCCCACGCTGGTGCGCATGTTTGCCGCAAAGGCATCCGGCCTCGATAGCGAAAACGTCACGGTCCATACACCTTATCTGGGCGGCGGCTTTGGCCGACGCACGGAAATGGATGTGGTCATGCAGACCGTCCTGCTCGCGAAGCAGATCCCGGACACAGCGGTGCAACTCATCTGGTCGCGCGAAGAAGATATCCAGCACGATGTCTATCGCCCGATGGCCGCCTCACGCTTCAGCGCGGCACTCGACAATTCGGGCAACATCGTCGGCTGGAATAACCGGATCGTCGGCCAATCCTGCACCGCGGGGATCACCGGCCGCCTGATGCCGGTGGCAGCATCGGATTTGATGAAGGACAAGACGACTTCCGAAGGGGCCTTCGATCTGCCCTATGCCATGGCAAGCCGGCGCGTGGAACACGTGCTCACGCATGAGCCCGTTCCGGTCGGTTTCTGGCGCAGCGTCGGGCACAGTTACAACGCCTTCTTCGCCGAGAGCTTCCTCGACGAATGCGCGCACGCCGCGGGCAAGGACCCCGTCGCGTACCGTCTGGCGATGCTCAAGCATGCACCGCGTTTCGCGAAGGTGCTGGAGGTCGCCGCACAGAAAGCAGGATGGGACACGGCGTTGCCGATAGGGCACGGCCGCGGCATTGCGCTGGCGCAGAGTTACCATACCATCGTCGCCCAGGTGGCAGAGGTGGAAATGGCCGGCAATGCGCTGAAGGTACGGCGCGTCGTTTGCGCAGTGGACTGCGGTTTCGCCGTCAACCCGGATACGGTCGCGGCCCAGATGGAAAGCGCCATCGTGTTCGGGCTCAGCGCGGCGCTGTACGGAGAAATCACCCTGAAGAACGGACGCGTCGAACAGAGCAACTTCTACGACTACGATATGGTGCGGCTGGCGGACACCCCGGCAATCGAAGTGCATATCGTCAACTCGCGTATCGAGCATCTTGGCGGCATCGGCGAACCGGGCACGCCTCCGGTGGCCCCGGCCGTGTGCAATGCGATCTTTGCCGCCAGCGGCAAACGCATCCGCTCGCTGCCGATTCGGCTGGATTAGGGCTGGGCGACCTGCCGGATCAGTCCGGGCCCAAGACAAGAAATTCCTGAATCATGGTATCTTCGCGCCGGAAATCGCCATCGGCGTTCTTGAATATTCACTCCGGGAAGGAAACAGCATGAGCATCAAACGTCTTCACGTCGGCCCGCGGCTTTCGCAAGTCGCGATTCACGGCGATACCGTCTATACCGCGGGAATCGTCGCCGACGATACCAATGTCGATGTCGCGGGCCAGACCGGCCAGATCCTCGACAAAATCGATCAATATCTCAGGGAAGCCGGCAGCGACAAGACGAAAATCGTGTCGACGACCATCTGGCTTGCCGACATCAAGGACTTTGCGGGGATGAATTCGGTGTGGGACCAATGGGTGCCGAAGGGCAACACGCCGCCGCGTGCCTGCGTCGAATCGAAACTCGCCACGCCGGCTTACAAGGTCGAGATCCGCGTCATCGCCGCCAAATAGCAGGGTTGCCCTTGTGACGAAGGCCGTGGTGGCAAACCGCGGCCTTTTTCTTTTGGCGTGCGCGCCATAGAATCGAGGGACATCCCCTCCCCGGTTATCCCAGAATGAACGTTCTCAGCGAAGCCGCCATCTTCCTTGCCGCTGCGGTCGTTACCGTGCCGTTGTTCAGGCGCTTCAAGCTCGGCGCGGTGCTCGGCTATCTCGCAGCAGGCGTCATCATCGGCCCGTGCGGACTCAAGTTCGTGAGCGCGGTCGACAACGTCATGCACTTCGCAGAGCTCGGCGTCGTGCTGCTGCTTTTCGTCATCGGCCTCGAACTGCAGCCGTCGCGCCTGTGGGTGCTGCGTCGCTCGGTATTCGGACTCGGCTCCGCCCAGGTGCTGGCCACGGGCGCGGTGGTCGGCACCGTCGCGCTGGCGCTCGGCCTGGACTTCGACAGCGCGCTGGTCATCGGCCTCGGGCTGGCGATGTCCTCCACCGCCTTCGTGCTGCAGATCCTCGCGGAGAAAGGCCAGCTCACGACACGTCACGGCCGCTCCTCTTTCGCCATCCTGTTGTTCCAGGATCTCGCGGTAATCCCGTTGCTCGCGTTGATTCCCCTGCTCGGGGCGGGCGACGCGCACGCCGCCGGGGGCAGCGCCTGGCTGGGCGCGTTGAAGGCGATCGTGGTCATCGTCGTCGTCATTGCCGGCGGCCGCTATCTTTTGCGCCCGGTGCTGCAGGCTATTGCGGCCAGCGGCATCCAGGAGATTTTCACTGCCGCATCGCTGCTGGTTGTCATCGGAACCTCCCTGCTGATGAGTTCGGTCGGCCTGTCGATGTCGCTCGGCGCCTTCCTCGCCGGCGTGCTGCTGGCGGATTCGGAATACCGCCACGAACTCG